>CAYUYB010000216.1:0-5139 GCA_964449025.1 uncultured Desulfobacteraceae bacterium | reverse complement strand
GCTTGGTCCACAACATCGGTGGAGTCGGTCTTTATGGAAATGTAACTATTCTCGGGAGGTAAAAGAATGCCTAAAAAGAAAGATGTAGACACCAGATTCAGCAGGTTCGGAACTGTGAGTTTTACCTCCCTGACCAAGTTGAACGATTTCATTGACAGACTCGAACAAGGAAAGGTGTCCGGAACACTCTGTAAAAGGTGCGGGGCCGTATTTTTCCCCCCCAGAGCGGATTGTTATCAATGTCTTGGTAACGATATGGAATGGTTCGATATATCAGGCCCCGGCAAGTTGCTTACCTACAGCAAGCTGGAATATGCCCCGACCGGCTTTGAGAAGGAACTCCCATATACTATCGCCCTGGTTGATTATGGCGATTACAAGGTCTTCGGCAGACTGGAAAGCACGCTCTCCGAAGACGAGATAGAAGTGGGAATGGACATGAAGGTCGCTGTTAATCAGCTACCTGGCGGGCAGCTAAACTACGTATTTAAAAAGGCATAAGAATCAATATCAGACCAGCTGGCCCTAACTTAAACATAACCCCTGAATATCCGGTATCGCCTAAGATATCCGTGTATATAGATCCTGTTATAAAGGGGGCCGTACGCTCATCCCTTACCTTAGTGCAGGGCTGACATTGAGACAGTTTGTCGTTGAAAAAATAAACAAGAGAGAAGGATACTGTGTTATCTCCGGGCCGGAGGCCCGGCACATCCTGAGAGTCCTCAGGATGGGCAAGGGAGACTCTCTTGTAGTCATGGACGGAAAAGGTACCCGGTTTGAGGCCGAAATAATGGATTCTTCCGGAAAACGGGAACTAATAGTCAGATTAAAAAGGCCCCTTCCGGTATCGCCTCCCCCTTCCATCCAAATCAGCCTCTGCCAGGCCCTTTTGAAGTCCTCGGCAATGGATCTTATCATACAAAAGGCCTCCGAACTGGGAGTAAAAGAAATCATTCCATTTTGTTCCGAGAGAACGGTAGTAAAGATTAGTGGAGAAAGCGCTACTAACAAGACAAGACGCTGGAGACAGATAGCGCAAAGCGCGGCAAAGCAATCCGGGAGGATGAAAGCCTCCGAGATAGCCTTACCTCTCTCATTCCACGAACTAATGGCCAGATGGCCGCGCGATGACGGCATGAAGGTGGTCCTATGGGAAAAAGAGGAATCAACAGAGCTTAAGGAGATCCTCAGGGCCGCCGCACCATCTGTGAATAGATTTATTGGGATGGTGGGACCGGAAGGAGGCTTCTCCGCGGAAGAGCTCAATATGGCAAGGCAAGCCCGATTTAAGCCCATTTCCATGGGAAGGAGCATCCTGAGATCAGAGACAGCGGCCATAATCCTCGTTGCTCTTGTCCAGTATGAATGGGGCGATCTCGGAATCTGAGGGTTGGTATAGCCACTGACACAACACCTAAACGCCACTTGCCCCAAGATCCCAAGGGATCCTGATATATCCTCGCCAAGGCATTAAACAGGTCTTGCTGGTGTATCCGGGCAATACTTTGGATTGACGTCTTTAATAAATTCCTGTAATCTAAAATAGTAAGCCTCCCGCAACTTTCTATCATGAGGTCAGGCCATGGAAAACTCACGCATCCTGGAAAAAGCCGTTGAAGCCATAGTAATTCTGAATGCGGCCCTTACCAATATACGCCTATATCCTCCCTCCAGCGCCATGATCGTTAACTCCGTGGATTCCGCCCAGTCTATCCTCCAGTCTATCCTTGAAGAGGAAGATTCGATTCTATACGCTGAATCAAACAAAAATCTTATTATCTCCGGTCAAGCCCTAGATGAAAAGGAACAGAAAAAGCCTCAGGTTGCCGCTTTTATCCAGTTGATGCTTAATCTCGGGATCAAGAGCATATCATTCGAAAAGGGCTTGGAAAAATCTGATATTATAGGCTTTCTGGAGGTCGTAAGCAAAAAGCCGGATGATCTGCGAAAACAAGGCGGCCTACAGAAGGTTATGTCAGCCAAAAACACAAGGCATATAATGCTGGACCAAAAGGTTTATGTTGCCATGGATAAGGACCAGAAAATAGTGTCTGCCGGTGATACTCAGGGCGCGGATGGGACCGTCCCGGCAGGAGAAGTCCCCGTAGAAGGCGAACGGCGTTCCGGAGAAGAACGGCGCAAGAATGACAGTCTTGAATACCTCGCAAATGGTGGCGTGGAGAGACGCAATAAAGAACAAAGAAAGAAACAGTTCTTATATATTCAAAACGGCATAAACAGCATATTAAAGGGTGAGGAAAAGTACTTCACCGACGCGCAGATAATGCATTCCCTTGTCCCGACATTCCTGGATCTGGTCTCCCACGGCAAAGACAAGGTTGTGGACGCCATTATCCATAGATTAGGTAAAGGACTTCTTAATAAAGATGGGAACATCCGCGCCGAGGTGGCTTCCGTTTTGGCAAGGATTGGCATAGAGCTTTTTTCAGATAAGCGTATGGATACGATGATCAAGGTGTCATACGGGTTGATCGAATGGATTAAATTCGAGACCATGATGCCTCCCGCTTACAAGCATGTCTGTAATCAATTAAATGTCTTATCACAATACCTAATTTTGAATCAGCAATTTGAGCAGGCAAAACACCTCCTGACCCCGTTCTATCTGATTCATTCCGGAGAACTAAAAAGGGATAAGGATATCCAGGCTCTGTCAGGCAGTATGCTCGAAGGAGTCTCGTCCGGCAAAGTCCTTAAAGTACTTGTTCTCGGGTCCGGGACGGGTGAGCAAGGGACCAGCGATCAGGCCGTAGAGATCCTGAACATGCTGGCTTCGGCCTCTTCAGCCGCAAGAGACACTCTGCAAAAGCTAGAAGCGAGGCCCATCAAAAAACAGGAACCCGCCCCGGCCAAGACAGAACCGGCCGGAGACCCGCTTTCCGGGCAAATGGCTTTGGTAGATCAACATGTGGAGAAGGGGGATACCGAATCAGCAGTCAAATTGCTCTTTGATCTGATCATTAAATATGCGGGGGAAAAAGACTTTGAAACGGCTGAATCTTTAAGGGATAGGCTTATGGAAGTCAATCCCATGGCCTTAACCGAGATCGTTAAATCAGGAGAAATCATTGATGAAGGAAAGAGCTCATCAATAGACCAGGAGCATCTGGATACGTGGGCGCAGCTGTATAAAACCCTTACCCAGGAAGAGACTTCCACGCTTTTCTATGCCATGAAGTTGGCGCAGTTTAAGCCCAAGCAGGTTATATTTCGGCAAGGGGAACGAAACTCTAACCTCTACTTTATTAATAAAGGTCAATTAAAAATGTTCTTCGTGGAAGGAGAACAAGAGAAGGCCATAAAGGATCTGGATGAGGGAGATGTCATGGGAGAAGACACCTTTTTCAACCTGACCGTATGCACGGAGTCAGTCACAGCCCTTTCTAGTGTTGAGGTGAATTTTCTGGAGAAGGATGTCCTGGCAAAATGGGAAAAGAAGGACCTGGGCATCGAATCAAAACTGCGTGATTACTGCCTCAAATTAGATAAGATAAGTGACCTCCTGAAGAAGAAAGGCCTGGACCGAAGATCCCGGAAACGTATCGAGATATCAAGCAAGGTCTCCATCCTGTCCCTAGACGCCTCCGGCGCGCCCAGGGGCAAATCCCTAACCGGGACCCTCGCGGATATATGTGCGGGCGGTGTGTCCTTTTATCTGAAGATTCCAAAGGAAAATGTCGTCAATATGTTTTCCGAACCGAGGATAAAGGTGACATTCAACATTAACAAACGCGAATCACGACGCAATATAGAACAGACAGGGACCATGGTGGCTGCTATCCACCATTTTTACGATTATTCCATGCACGTTAAATTCGACAAGATCTTGGATGATAAGACCATTGAAGACATCAAGACAGCAGGGGGCACCAAAGATGAGGAGCTTGAAATGCTCACTGACTCCTGAACCCACACAGTAGGGAAAAGAGCGAAAGGATCCATTCAAAACCCAATAACAACCTGTCAACAATAAAGGGTCTGTTCCCCTAATAGGCCCTGTTTTATCGGTTCGTCTTGGAAACGCCCCTAAAGGTCCAAGCCCACCACCCCGCCTAGGTCCCTGACAAATATGGAAAATCGAATTTAAAGGGCTTGAGCTCATCCCCGATTTGCGGTACATATAAAATATACATTCTTAAAACCCGATATGATGCGTGGCGCGACATCTTCAGTCATTGTAATATACAGTTGTGGGCGCCCAATTTTTTTAAGAGCCAAGGTGTTGAATGACGGCATATTTTATCAGACGTCTGCTGCTGGTTATACCGACCTTTATCGGGATCACTATTATGGTCTTCACCATTACCAGATTTGTCCCAGGCGGACCGATAGAACGTATGATCGCCCAATACCAGATGCAGAGCATGGGTATGGGCGGCATGCGTTCAACCTCTCCGGTTCAAACCCAGCCCCTTTCAGATGAACAAATAAAGGAACTGGAAGAATATTATGGTTTTGATGAACCCGTGCTTGTGAGCTACTTTCTCTGGCTGAAGAAGATACTTCAGCTCGACTTGGGAAATTCAACACGTTACTATGAACCGGTGTGGGACATCATAAAGGACAAACTCCCGGTCTCCCTGTTCTATGGCATCATGGCAATGATTCTTACCTACTCGGTGTGCATCCCCTTGGGGGTAATAAAGGCCATAAGACATAAAACCCTGATGGACAATATAACATCCATTATTGTCTTTATCGGATACGCGATACCCAATTACGTCATTGCCATTATCCTGCTCATCCTGTTCTCCTCCTGGCTTGATATTTTTCCCCTTGGAGGATTTACCAGCCATAATTTCAGTGACCTGACTATTATAAAGAAGATGCTGGACATAGCATATCACGCCGTACTTCCTCTTCTCTCTTACATGGCAGGCAGCTTCGCTATAATGACATTCATGATGAAGAACACCCTTATGGATCATCTGGCGTCCGACTTCATACGAACGGCCATAGCGAAAGGACTTCCTTTTAGACAGGCCATATTCAAACATGCGATGAGGAACAGCCTTATACCTCTTGCCACACATTTCGGCAATAATATCTCCCTGATTTTGATGGGTTCATATCTTGTTGAAAAGATATTCAATATCGACGGCATGGGGCTTCTCA
>CAYUYB010000215.1:0-5175 GCA_964449025.1 uncultured Desulfobacteraceae bacterium | reverse complement strand
TGGGCCTTAAAAGCAGTGATATTGAATCAAGGCTGGGTTTCAAATATAATGATGAGGTCATTCATCGGGATAATCTGGTTATAACCGATGAACTAAAGGATGGAGATACGAATGTCAGTGGAGAAGATGATCGAAGAGATGGCGAGGGCCGCTAAGGCCGCTGCCAGGCAATTACGAAAAGTGCAAAGAGGCCCCAAAGACGCCGCCTTGATTCTCATGGCGGACAGGCTGCTTCAGAGAAAAGAACATATTATAAAAGAGAACAGAAAGGACCTGGACCTTGCCAGAGAAAGAGGGTTGACCTCGGCCATGATCGACCGTTTGACACTGGATAATGAAACTATCCATTCTATGGCCGAAGGACTTAGGGAAATCGCGGCCTTGCCCGACCCCGTAGGAACGGTCACCAGGATGTGGAAAAGGCCCAATGGACTGACCGTAGGCCGCATGCGTATCCCTCTGGGTGTTATCGGTTTTATCTATGAATCCAGACCCAACGTAACAGTGGACGCGGCAGGCCTTTGCCTTAAATCAGGGAATACTGTAATACTAAAAGGGGGCTCGGAGGCCATCAAATCGAATCTCGTGCTGGAGGAAATACTAAAAGAATCCCTGGGGGAAGCAGGGCTACCGGAAAAGGCCATACAGGTGATTCCGACTACCGATCGGGAGGCGGTAGGCATACTTCTCGGTCTCGAAAAGTACGTGGACATCATCATCCCGCGGGGAGGGGAAGGGCTGATCCGTTTTGTTGCCGAGCATTCGCGTATCCCCGTCTTAAAGCATTATAAAGGCGTATGTCACATCTATATCGATGAATCGGCGGAACTCGCCAAAGCATCTGATATATGCTTTAACGCCAAGGTACAACGGCCGGGGGTATGTAATGCAATGGAGACCATGCTTATTCATGAAAAGATCGCGCCAGAATTCCTTCCTGCAATGGCGGGAAGATTGATGGAAGCAGGAGTGGAGATCAGGGCGTGTCCCCGGACCCTTTCCCTTGTCCCTTCAGCCGTCCCTGCACAAGATGCCGATTGGGGCATGGAATTTCTTGACCTCATCCTGGCGGTAAGGATAGTGGCCAGTATTGATGAGGCCCTAGATCATATTGACAGATACGGATCGAATCATACGGAGGCTATTATCACAAACAACTATGAACGCGCCATAAGATTCCTGGGAGAGGTTGATTCATCGGTGGTCCTGGTAAATGCATCAACCAGATTCAATGATGGAAACCAGCTGGGACTGGGCGCTGAGATAGGCATTAACACCTCAAAGCTTCATGCCTTCGGTCCTATGGGGCTGGAAGAACTTACTACCACAAAATTCATTGTCTATGGTAATGGACAGGTGAGGACCTAAAAAAATAGGAGAAAAGATCATTGAGGCTGGGCATGCTGGGAGGGACATTTGATCCCATACATTTCGGCCATTTGCGTATAGGGGAAGAGATAGGGGAGGAGCTGGAGCTGGACAAGGTATTTCTTATCCCAGGGGCATCTCCACCCCACAAGCTCAAAAAGGATATCACCCCCTTCCCTGATAGACTTGCCATGGCCCGTATAGGGGTAAGGGATTCTTTACTCCTTGATGTCCTTGATCTGGAAGGCCGCCGGAAAGGCCCCTCATATTCGATAGAGACCCTCAGGGAGATCCAGCAGCTTTTTAACAATAATGTGGATATCTTTTTTATAATAGGCATGGACGCCTTTCTGGAGATCAATACCTGGAAAGAATACAGAGATCTCTTTTATAATGCAAATTTCGTGGTTCTGAACAGGCCGGGTATTTCCCTGGATAAGCTGGCGCCTTTTGTCTTATCGCTAGGGCTTGGTTTTAAGGAGGTAAATGGCAGTAATATCTTCTCCATTCCGTCGGGAAATAGTATAATCTACAAAGAGGTAACTTTAATGGATATATCTTCCACAAGAATACGGGAGATGCTGGCCGCCGGCAAGTCCATCCGGTTTCTCCTCCCTGAACCTGTAAGGGCCTATATATTCGAACAGGGACTATACGGGGCACATGGAATCTCTCGATAAGGCCCTCCTCGCAACAAAGATTATCAGGGAAAGAAAGGCCGTAGATCCCGTTCTGATTGAAGTTGCTGAATTAACTTCAATTACCGATTACTTCCTTATCGCGGGAGGCAATTCCAGCCGGCAGGTACAGGCAATAGGTCGGCATCTGAGCAGGAAGATGCGCGACAACGGAATTAAGCCCTATGGGATGGAAGGAGAAAGGGAAGGCCACTGGATACTGATGGATTATGGCGACTTGGTGATTCATATATTCTATCAGCCTGTAAGAGAGTTCTATGACCTTGAAGGTCTCTGGAGCGAAGCCCCCAGGAGGGCGCTAAATGACGAAAGAAAAGAGAATTTATAAGCGGCACATAAATATCATTATACTTACGACCTTATTCATGTGCGCCTTCTCATGGATAAATCCCCAACCTAAGTATGTCATCGGGATGTCGATTGACGAGGAGAGAGATCTGGGCCACAGATACCTTCTTGAGTTAAAGCAACAGGTCGAGCTGGTGGACGACGCCTTCATCGAGGAATTCATCAATGACCTGGGCAATTATCTCGTCAGGTCACTTGACACAAAACCCTTCAATTTCAACTTCTATGTCATAGCTGATAAACAGGTTAACGGCTTCGCCACTCCGGGAGGACACATCTTCATATACACAGGTCTCATAGAATTACTGGAGAATATCGACGAATTAGCCGGTGTGATGTGCCATGAAATCGCCCACGTCTCCCTGAGGCATATTTCCGATCGTATCAAAAAAGCCAAGATGGTGGGGCTGGCCACCATGGCAGGGGTGCTGGCAGGGGCTGTGATAGGCGGTGAGGCTGCCGACGCTATTATCACTGGCAGTGTGGCGGCCGGACAGCAGAAAATGCTAAGTTACAGCCGCGAGGACGAGCGCCAGGCCGATCAAATGGGTTTTAAGTACGCCTACAAATCCGGTTTCGATCCATCCGCCATGATAAGCACACTGACGAAACTCCAGCAAGATCAATGGGGGATCAATGATATCCCCCCCTACCTTCTCACACATCCCCTCGGACCGGAGAGGATGTCCAATATAGAGGCTCTGCTCGGGTCCTATCCCCCGGCATCGGAATACAAAGAGGCAACCGAATCTATGAGGAGACTTTTTCCGCTGTTCAAGACTATCTTGAACGGTAAATACCTTTATGCATCTGAGGCGAAACAGTTATTTAACACAGAGCTTGAGAAAGACCCTGAATCGCCATCAGCCCATCTGGGGCTTGGCCTTGTCCTTAAAAGGCAGATGGAATACGATAGGGCCATAGATCATTTCCTGCTGGCCATGGATGGTTTGCCGGATCCATTGCCCGTTTTAAGATACCTTAGCGAGACCTATCAATCAAAAAAAGACGACAGAGAGGCCATCAGGGTCCTTGAGAAGGCCATAGCATTAAATCATGAGCCCGATAAGACATGCCTCTTTTTGCTAGCTAATTCCTATCAAAATCTTGAGCAATATCCAAGGGCTGCCGAGATCTATGAAAGGCTGGCCTCCATGGAGCCTGTAAAAGACGAGGTGTTTTACAATCTGGGTATGACCTACGGTAAGGATGGAAAGCTGGGTGTAGCCCACTATAATTTTGGGATATATCATAAGAGGTTAAACCAGATAAAAGAGAGCATGTTCCATTTCCAAAAGGCCAAAGAACTGGCGGGTGACGACTCCGCGCTCCAGCAGAAGATCAAACAGGCTATGGAGGAAATAGAAAAAAAGAAGCCCGCTCCCCCTGAAAGCGAAGAACAATCCAGATCACGATCCCCGCACGGCCTGTCTCAGGGCGCCTGTTGGAGATAATCCCTGGCCATCTCGCTCCCTAACCCCGCCGCCTTTTCAAAATCCTCTATCGCTTTATCCTTGTCACCCATAGCCAGATATATAATAGCCCTGTTATAGTAGAGTTGGGAGTCCCGCGCGTCCAGCCTTAAAGCCGCATTATAGTCCTCAAGGGCCTGATCTATTTCCCCCATATGCAGATACGCATTGCCGCGATTACAATAGGCATCCACCATTTCGGGATTAAGTCCTATGGCCTGAGAAAAATCTTCTATGGCCCTTGCATGCTCCTTTTGCCTCATATATAAAAGGCCCCGGTTATAATAGGCGTCAATATATTTCTTATCAATCTCAATAGCGCGGGTGTATTCTTCCTTTGCCTTTTCCACCTCACCCATATAGGCATATACCCATCCGCGGTTGTAGAAAACCTCCGCGTTTTCTCTTCCTACCTGGATCAGCATATCCAACTTTCTTAATTCCGATTCCGGGTCAAATGAAGCCTTGCTGCGTACCAATCCGGTGGGAGGAGGTGAAATAGCAGATTGTTCCTTTCCTTCATGTTTAAATGAGAGTGACAAGTACCAGTAGGTCAATATAAGGAAAACCAGGAATAGGAGCAGCACCCTGAAATGTCTGCCTTTGCGAATTGTCATGGATTTTAACCTCGTGGGTAGCTTTTAGCTATTAGTTTTCAACTATTCTCTGCTGACCCTCTCGACCTTGGGATCCTTGCAACCTGCCTGACGTGTCTCCCTCTCCCCCCACCGTCATTCCCCGGGCAAGCCGGGGAATCCAGAAAAATACTATCATGAGGGAAACCTCTGGATACCGGATCAAAGCCTGCCCCGTACTTGATACGGGGTCCGGTATGCCGACTTTTTGCGCCTCATGCCTCTTTTCTCTTCCCTCTTTCCTATGTTGTGACTTCTGTCTTCTCAATTTACTGCTTGAACTCTGTCTTATATCTCCTCCCCTTTTAGGGGAGGATCAAGGTGGGGTCTCCTCTTCCTAGACCCCGCTCCCAACCTCCCCCTAACAGGGGGAGGAAATGCCACACCTCACAATAATATCATCCAGGGCCCTCTTCGGCACGTGATGTACTCCTTTACTGTCGCGCCAATACCTGATATCCCCGTCCTCATCCATCTCCTCGATCACTACCTTCTCGCCGGGTCTCCCCAGTGCAATCACGTGAAGGATCTCGAAACGGTCCGCAATTTTCATGGACTCTCTAAGGCTTTCCCTGTTGACGGATCCGATAATGCAGCACGCCAGTCCAAGACTGGTGGCGCCGAGAAGGATATTCTGGCTCGCAATGCCGTGAT
>CAYUYB010000214.1:0-5185 GCA_964449025.1 uncultured Desulfobacteraceae bacterium | reverse complement strand
AAAATAAGTCGACGAGACGGGCCGGATGTTCAAGACTCATATCCTGAGCGGATATCAAAAGATCCCATAATGATTATCGATATCAAAACCATTCCTCGTGAAGGAACTAAGAGTTTTAAATTTAGCCTGGACAAGGATTGGTTGCGACCCGAAGTCGAAAATGACCAGTTCGTAGGCCTCGATACACCCTTGAAGGTAGACGTTGATCTCTATAGGGCGGGAGATAAATACATGCTGGAAGGGACCCTGGAAGGCTGGGCTCAGTTATTATGCGATAGATGTCTCGAGCCCTACAGCAGGAATTTAAGAGCCGATTTCAGGGTATTACTAGTTATGTCGCCACCGGATATGGAAGGGGCGGAGATTGAGTTGATGGAAGAAGATATGGAGATTGGTTTTATCAGAGGTGAAGAGATAGATATAGATGAGATAATTAGACAACAGTTCTATCTGTGCCTGCCCTTAAAATCCCTTTGTAAGGAAGATTGTCTCGGGTTGTGTCCCGTTTGCGGGGGCAACCTCAACAAGGGAGAGTGTCGATGTAAAGATAAATAAGTTGAACGAAATTATGCAGATGATAAAGCCTGTTATCAGAAAGAGAGAAGATACAAGATATGGCGGTGCCGAAAAAGAGAAAATCAAAATCCAAACGGGACACCAGGAGAGCCCATGATCGTATCACAATGCCGAATCTATCCATTTGCCCCAAATGTCATGAGCCGGTATTACCCCATCATGTCTGCAGTCATTGTGGTACGTACAGGGGAAAGACAATAATCAAAACAGAAGAGGTCTAGCATGAATATCGCCGTGGATGCCATGGGAGGTGACGATGCTCCGAAAGTGGTTGTTCGGGGCGCTCTTGAGGCTTCCAGGGATTTGGGCGTTGATATCACTCTGGTCGGGGATTCCGAATCTATATCCGTTGAACTGGAGGGTAAAGATAAAACCGGGCATGTCAGGGTCCATCATTGCCAGGAGGCTGTCCTCATGGATGAATCACCCCTGAAGGCTGTCCGTAACAAAACGGATTCATCAATACGGGTAGCCTTTGATCTGGTAAAAAAGGGGAAGGCGGATGCGGTTGTAAGCGCGGGTAATTCAGGGGCCGCAATGGCCGCGGCTATACTCACCCTTGGAAGATTTGAGGGTATCGAAAGGCCCGCGCTGGCATGTGTTATGCCGAGTGATGACGGCAAGGTGATTCTTATAGACGCGGGAGGGAATGTTGATTGCAGGCCGGTTCACTTATTACAATTCGGCATTATGGCGAGTGCCTTTGCCGAGGTCTTTCTGGGGATGGAACGACCCAGGGTGGGGATATTGAATGTCGGTCTGGAGGCCGGAAAAGGAAATGAAAGGGTTAGACTAGCCTATGATCTGTTAAAGAAAAGTGATTTGAATTTCGTGGGCAATGTGGAAGGCCGAGACATATTTTCAGGCCGAGCTCAGGTGGTGGTATGCGATGGCTTTATTGGAAACGTGGCATTGAAGCTGTCCGAGGGGCTTGCGGAATTATTTGCTTCCAGGCTGAAGGAGAGAATTAGAGGTTCACTTACAGGAAGAATGCTGGGGATCTTGGGCCGCGATTTTTTTAAAAGATTTATTAGGACACTGGATTGGGCGGAGTATGGCGGAGCTTTGATACTAGGTGTCAGGGGTGTGGGCATTGTGTGTCACGGTAATGCTTCGGCAATGGCTATAAAGAATGCCGTTAAGATGGCTGTGGATTTTGCTGGAGATCAGGTTCAGGAGAGGCTGTCGGGGTTGATGAGGGACATCGGGGATGATTGTCTGACCCAGACAGGATAATACCGAGGGTGTATTGAGGAGAATATGGAAGATAAGGGGCGGGTAGTGGTTGTTACGGGGGGATCTAGGGGTATCGGAAGGTCCGTGGTCCTTAGATTCGCCGAAGAGAAGGCAAGGCTTATTATATTGCATTATGATCCAGACGATCGGGCTTCTCGTGAAACCCTACACCAGCTTGAGGGAATGGGTTGCATTCCGGAGATTCATAAGATAGACGTGTCTTCCAAAGAGCAAGTGGACTCCGTGTTCAGTGATATAATAAACACATACGGAAGAGTGGATGTACTTGTAAATAATGCAGGGATTACTAGAGACGGGCTTTTATTAAGGATGTCTGAGGATGATTGGGACCTTGTGCTTGATGTAAATCTAAAGAGCGTGTTTAATTGCACGAAGGCTGTTCTCAGGTCGATGATCAGGGAAAGGAAAGGCAGCGTGGTAAGCATAGCCTCCATTGCCGGTCAGATAGGAAATCCCGGGCAGGCGAACTACTCGGCTTCCAAGGCAGGTATCATGGGCTTCACCAAGACGATCGCAAGAGAGGTGGCCTCGCGGGGCATAACAGTGAACGCCGTGGCTCCGGGCTTTATAGAAACTGAGATGACCACAGCGCTTCCCGCCAAGGTCATAGAATCTTATATGCTACAGATTCCCCTGGGCAGACTGGGGAGCACTAGAGAGGTTGCGGAGGCGGTCTATTGGTTGTGTTCCGACTCTGCCCGATATATCACGGGTCAGATTATTCACGTTAACGGCGGTATGTTTATGTAATAAAACCAAGATTATCCGTAGAACAGTAACAAGGAGGGATCATTAAATGTCTGAGGTTTTGGAAAAGGTTGCAAAGATTATAAGTGAACAGTTGGATGTTTCGGAGGATGATGTAGTACTGTCCGCGTCATTCGTGGATGATCTGGGTGCTGATTCCCTTGATCAGGTTGAATTGATAATGGCTATTGAGGAGGAGTTCGATATCTCCATACCGGATGAGGATGCCGAAAAGATTGTCACGGTTCAGGATGCGGTAAATTATATCGATAAGGCGCTGGGGCAATAGATTTAAGGCCACACGCGACCGGAGGCCGGAGCTAAAAAGGAGTGGAGTGATATGAAAAGAAGGGTAGTGGTCACGGGTTTGGGAATGGTGACTCCCCTGGGTACGGGCGTGGGAAAAAACTGGGAGGCCGTGTGCGCCGGAAAACCCGGCATCGGGCCTATAACCAGATTCGATGCGTCCGGGTTCCCGTGCCGCATTGCCGGCGAAGTAACTGATTTCAGGTCTGAAGATTTCATGGATAAACAGCAGGTAAGGAGATTTGACATCTTTATACACTATGGGATGGCATCAGCCAGAATGGCCATGGAGGATTCGGACCTAAAGATAGATTCAAGTAACAAGGGAAGGATCGGTTGCATCACGGGTTCAGGATTGGGAGGCCTGACAATGATCGAATATTTCCACAAAAGGCTTCTCGAAGATGGGCCTCGCAAGATAGGCCCGTTTTTTATTCCTGGTATCATCGCCAATATGCTACCCGGAATGATAGCTATAGAATTTGGGGCACAGGGTCCAAATTTATCCATAGAGACGGCATGTGCGGCGAGTTGTCACTCGATTGGAGAATCTTTCCGCTTGATTCAGGAAGGAGTTGCCGATGCTATGATCACCGGAGGATCCGAGGCTGTTATCACCCCTCTCGCTCTGGGGGGTTTTTGTTCCATGCGGGCCCTGTCTTGTCGAAATGATGAACCTGAAAAGGCTTCTTGCCCCTTCGATCTTAAACGGGACGGATTTATTATAGGTGAGGGCGCCGGCATATTGATACTTGAGGAAATGAACAGCGCCCTTGAAAGGGGCGCCAATATCTATGCGGAGATAGTGGGTTACGGTTTGTCCAGTGATGCCTACCATATATCGGCACCTGATCCTGAGGGTAAAGGAGCTGTAAATTGTATGTCCATGGCTATTGAGACGGCGGGATTAAAGCCGGAAGATGTGGATTATATAAACGCCCATGGGACGTCCACTCAACTTAACGACCTTTCAGAGACAAAGGCAGTTAAGAAGGTATTTGGAGAACATGCCTATAAACTGGCCTTGAGTTCAACAAAATCCATGACGGGACATCTCCTTGGAGGTACCGGGGGTGTTGAAGCCATTTATTCCGTTTTGACAATCAAGCATGGCATTATCCCTCCTACCATAAACTATGAGACCCCTGACCCCGAATGCGATCTGGATTATGTCCCCAACAAGGCGAGAAAGACAAAGGTGAAGGTAGCCATGTCCAATTCGTTCGGTTTCGGAGGGACCAATGCATCGCTGGTTTTTAAGGCCTTTGAACCTTAAGATTTCTTTTTCGGGCTGGATGACGAAGATATGAACCTATAGTGAGGATTCCTATGGATATTATAATCGGTTCAGACCATGCCGGTTACGACATGAAAGAGGAATGCAGGCTTTTTCTGGAAAAAGATGCACGGCACAGGATTACAGATGCGGGTGTCTATGACAGGGAAGCCTTTGATTACCCCATAATAGCCCGGAAGGTAGCTGAAGCTTTAGCGGCCGGAGAATATGAAAAGGGGATCTTGATATGCGGGTCGGGCATAGGCATGTCGATGGCTGCGAATCGTTATAAAGGAATACGGGCGGCATTATGTCATAATATATATACGGCGCGTATGAGCAGGCAGCATAATGACGCCAATATCCTGGTGATGGGAGGTCGTGTTATCGGTTTCGGACTTGCGCTTGAAATGGTTGAGGTATTTATTAATACGGCGTTTGAGGGAGGTAGACACCGTAGAAGACTTGATCTCATTGATTGTTGAGGAGAATATATTGGAGGAGATGGACCTTAAAAAAGTTGATCCTGAGGTGATGGATGCCATTAAAAGAGAGGCGGAGAGGGAGAAGAACTCTCTGGTAATGATAGCTTCAGAGAATTATGTATCCAGGGCGGTACTTGAGGCCCAGGCCAACATTATGACAAATAAGTACGCTGAAGGCTATCCTGATAACCGGTATTATGGCGGTTGCGAATATGTTGATTTAGTGGAAAATCTTGCCGTGGAAAGGGCAAAGGCGCTGTTCAAAGCGGAGTATGTGAATGTCCAGCCGCATTCGGGCTCTCAGGCCAACATGGCGGTATACTTTTCTTTTCTTAAACCAGGGGATACCATCATGGGTATGGGCCTGACCCACGGGGGACATCTTACTCACGGCAGCAGTGTCAGTTTTTCCGGCAACCTTTTCGTCTCTGTGTCATATGGTTTGAATCCTAAAACCGAGACGATAGATTACGATCAGGTACATGACCTGGCAAAAAGAAACAGGCCTAAGATGATTATCGTGGGGGCCAGCGCATAT
>CAYUYB010000213.1:0-5205 GCA_964449025.1 uncultured Desulfobacteraceae bacterium | reverse complement strand
ACGGTTGGCGCCGGCGTAATAAGTGACATCATAGAATAAATCAACAGGCCGGTTTTTAATAAGAAGGAGACATTATTTAGATGCGAGATATAATAACTTTGGCCTGCGAACAGTGCAGAAGTAGGAACTATACAACTACAAAGAATAAGAGAAAAACTCCTGATAAACTGGCGTTTAAAAAATATTGTTCATTCTGCAAAACCCATACGGTACATAAAGAAACGAAGTAAACCAAAAAATGCAGGCCAGTAGCTCTAACGGCTAGAGCACCGGACTCCAAATCCGGGTGTTGGGGGTTCAAATCCCTCCTGGCCTGCCAATTTATGTAAGCGTTATTGATAAATATCTATAACAGAGAAGAGTATAATTTATTCTGAATCTTGACGGAGAAGGATGAAAAAAAGTCATAAAAAAAGGAAAAAGAAAGGATCTCAAAAGGCGGCATATTCGCGACCAAAAGTTGAGAGCGTTTCCAAAGAGGAATCAGAGCCGATTATAACAGAGGAGATAATTAAACCAAAGGAGCGGCAGGGGATTTTAAAATCCGGACAGGAAAAAGAGGTAAAGGGCGGGAACTTGGTCCTCAGCTACGTCAATATCGCCATACAATTTCTGAAAGATTCCAGAACAGAGCTTAAGAAGGTGAAATGGCCCACCCGCAAAGAGCTGCTAGCTACAACCACAATGGTGATTATCTTTGTTATAGCTGTCGCTGTTTTTCTTGGATTGATAGATCTCGGACTGGTGAAGGTGATTTCAATGATAGTAGGGTAAGCCCGGAGAAATAAGCATTATGGAAGAAGAAAATAAAATTCAGTTAAGGTGGTATATAGTGCATACATATTCCGGGTTTGAACATAAAGTTAAGGCTAACCTGGAAGAGAGAGTTAAAAGTCTAAATCAGCAAGATCTTTTTGGGAAAATAATTGTTCCCACAGAGCAGGTTGTAGAGCTAAAGAAAGGTAAAAAGAAGACCTCTTCCAGAAAATTCTATCCAGGCTATATAATGGTCCAGATGGCATTAAACGAAGAGACTTGGCATACGGTAAAAAATACTGCTAAGGTAACGGGTTTTCTTGGCGGAGGCAGCAGACCGATTGCTGTTCCGGATGAAGAGGCTGATCGGATTATTCGACAGATGGAAGACGGTATCAGTAAACCAAAACCCAGGTATTCTTTTGAGGAAGGTGATGAGATAAGGGTTGTTGACGGGCCTTTCAGTAATTTTCAGGGAACTGTTGAAGAAGTCAAACACGATAAAGAGAAGGTGAAGGTGTTAATCACTATTTTTGGAAGAGCTACTCCGGTTGAACTGGATTTTATACAGGTCAGTAAGACATAGGGGATATGAGAGGTAAATAATGGCAAAAAGGATTATCGGGAATGTCAAATTACAGGTTAAAGGGGGACAGGCCAATCCTTCGCCTCCCATCGGTCCGGCACTGGGACAACATGGAGTAAATATAGCTGAATTCTGTAAGGCTTTTAATGCCAAGACTCAAGACCGGTTAGGGACCGTTATTCCTGTTGTCATAACCATATATGCGGACAGGAGCTTCTCGTTTGTTACGAAGACACCTCCTGCTTCAGTACTGCTAAAACAGGCTGCCAGAATAGCAAAAGGTTCAGGTGAACCTAACCGGACAAAGGTGGGCGAGATATCAAAGGAACAGTTGACGGAGATTGCGAAGACTAAATTCGAAGACCTAAATGCGAATGACCTAAAAAGCGCTGTCAAGATAATAGAAGGAACAGCCAGGAGCATGGGTATTACTATAACTTGATAATACTTATGGTTAAATTGTTACGGGATTTCCTACACGCCGGCAGACTTGAATAGAGAGAAGGTAAAATGGTTTCAAAGGGAAAGAAATACAGAGAAAAAAGCGAAAGAATTAATAGATTAAAGAGGTATGGCTACAAAGAGGCCGTTCAAATGGTCCTGGACAGCACTTACGTGAAGTTTGATGAGACTATTGACATAGCTGTAAGGCTGGGGGTGGATCCCAGACATGCTGACCAAATGGTCCGTGGCACTGTGATATTGCCACACGGGGTTGGGAAAAAGGTACGATTGCTGGTATTTGCGAAAGGAGAGAAAGAGAAAGAGGCGCTCGAAGCAGGAGCCGATTACGCTGGTTCCGATGAATATATAGAAAAGATTCAGGGAGGCTGGCTTGAATTTGACAAAACTATTGCCACCCCGGATATGATGGGTTCTGTCAGCAAACTGGGCCGGATCCTGGGACCGAGGGGAATGATGCCTAATGCCAAGCTGGGAACCGTCACTTTTGATGTCGCCAAAGCCGTCGAAGAGATCAAGGCGGGGAAGATAGATTTTAAAGTGGAAAAAGCAGGCATAGTGCACGCACCAGTGGGAAAGGTTTCATTTGGTTTGGAAAAATTGATGTCGAATATCGGCGCCTTTATGGAGACTATTCTCAGGCTAAAACCTCCAGCGAGTAAAGGTACCTACCTTAAGAGTATCGCTATCTCTACAACCATGGGTCCCGGAATCAAGATCGACCCGGCATATACTAAGGATCTGTTTAATCTTTAATTTTACGATGTTTAGCACAGTCGAAGACAGTGGGCGCTCTTTTAAACGACCAGTATTATATCTTGGCTAGGATCGTAAAGAGCTTAATCGGGTTTTCTCGGCCCACCGAGACCGCGGGATATATTCATTCTTGATGCCTCTGTCTTTGGCGAATTATCGAAAGAAGAGGAGGTGATTGATATTTGGACAAGAAGAAAAAAGAACTTTTTATATCCGAGATGAACAACCGGTTGAAAAAGGCCCGAGCGACTTTTTTGGTGGACTATCAGGGCCTCGATGTGGAGTCCTTGACCAGGGTGAGAAGAGAACTGCAGAATATCGGCACGGAATTTAAGGTAATCAAAAACAGACTGCTCAAGCTGGCGTGCCGTGGTACGGAGACCGAATGCATTCAGGAACATTTTGTGGGCCCATGCGCGGTTGCTATTACCTATGATGATGTCATAGGCCCGGCTAAGGCCCTTGTGAATTTTGCTGAGGATATAAAAGATCTGAATTTAAAAGCAGGTCAGATTTCCGGTAATCCCATGGATTTAGGCTCTCTAAAAAAATTGGCATCACTCCCTGGGAGGGACCAGCTTTTGGCGCAGGCGCTGTCTGCCATGAACGCTGTCTCAGTGTCATTGGTCAGGGTATTAAACGGTATTTTATTGAAGATCATATATGTATTAAGAGCGGTTGAAGCCGGCAAAAAGGAAGAATAGTCAAGGTGCGTAAAATCTCGTCGAAATAAATATATTCAGGAGGATAATTAAAAGATATGGCAGCTAAAATTAGTAAAGAAGATGTTATCGAATTCATTTCACATATGACCGTTTTAGAACTTTCGGACTTTGTGAAAGAACTGGAAGAGAAATTTGGGGTAACAGCCGCGGCTCCCCAGGTAATTTCGGCGGCTGCTCCGGCAAAGCAGGCGGAGGCTGCCGAAGAGCAGACTGAATTTAACGTTATTTTAAATGAAGTGGGTGATCAGAAGATTCAGGTAATCAAGGTCGTTCGTGCTATTACCGGATTGGGTTTAAAGGAAGCAAAGGCCTTGGTAGATGGTGTACCCGCGCCAGTCAAAGAAGGTGTTTCCACAGATGAGGCTGAGGGCATTAAGGCCCAGCTGGAAGAGGTGGGGGCAAAGGTTGAGGTTAAATAATAACGGTAAGAAGCTACCCAATTTGAAATTAGAGGAGAATCGATGAAAGAAATAGAGGGTGCGAGAGATCGTGTAAGGAGAAACTTCGGGCAGATTGGGAAAACCATGGATATCCCGAACCTTATCGAAGTGCAAAAACATTCCTATGATCGGTTTCTTCAGAAGGATGTCCCACCGGAGAAACGCAAGGATTTTGGTCTTCAGAGCCCATTCCTGAATGTCTTTCCAATTCGTGACTTCAGCGGTACCTCATCACTTGAATTTGTCAAATATACCCTTGAGGAACCAAAATATGATGAGGATGAGTGCTTGAATAAAGGGATGACCTATGAGGCGCCGTTGAGATTGACAGTTCGATTATTGGTCTTTGACACTGATGTGGAGAATGGAACCAAGAATATCCGGGATATTAAGGAACAGGAGATATATTTCGGGACCATTCCCATGATGACGCAGAAGGCTACATTCATCATCAACGGGACGGAGAGAGTCATTGTGAGTCAGCTTCATAGATCTCCCGGCGCATTCTTTGATCATGACAAGGGCAAAACCCATTCAAGCGGAAAATTGCTTTATTCTGCACGTATCATACCCCTGAGAGGGTCTTGGCTTGATTTTGAATTTGATCCCAAGGATCTACTTCATGTACGTATAGACAGAAGGAGAAAATTCCCTGCTACGACCTTTCTCAAGGCCCTGGGATATTCTTCGAAGGAACTCCTGGCTGAGTTCTATGAGACAGAAAAGATAACTATAAGTAAAAGAGGATGTTTTAGGTTTGTAAAATTGGAAAATCTTTACAAACAAAAGATTACTGAGAATATAATCGACCCAAAGACGAAGAAGGTTCTCGCTGAGAAAGGAGATAGGTATACCAAAAGACTGATCAAACTCCTGGAGTCACAAAAGATAGACAGGATCCCCATCAACATCACGGATGTTGAAGGGAAGGTTCTGGCGGATGATCTTGTGGACATGTCAACCGGGGAAGTTATAGCCTCGAGGAATCAGGTTATTAGCAGTGAGATTCTTAAACTCATAATGGAAAAAGGCATAACTGAAATACAATGTCTTGTCCTGGATGCTCCGGATGTAAGCAGCACCATAAGAGACACTATGTTACTGGATAAGATAGACACTTCTGAAGAAGCCAGGCTGGAGATCTATAGAAAAATGAGGCCTAGCAGTCCCCCAACACAGGAGGTAGCAAATAATTTTTTTAATAACCTGTTCTTCGACCTTTCTTCTTTTGATCTATCACCGGTGGGAAGGTTGAAACTTAATTACAGGCTTAACATCACTGACACATCCCTTGATTGCAGGATATTGACAAAAGAAGATATCATAGCCACGTTGAAGGAACTCATAAAGCTCAAGAATTCCGAGGCCTCGGTAGATGATATTGATAGTCTGGGAAACAGGAGGGTAAGGACTGTAGGGGAACTGCTTGAGAATCAATACAGGATAGGACTCGTTAGAATGGAAAGGGCCATCAAGGAGA
>CAYUYB010000212.1:0-5250 GCA_964449025.1 uncultured Desulfobacteraceae bacterium | reverse complement strand
ATGCCACAAGGATACTACTTCCATCCAGGTCATACATGGGCCAAGATTGAAGAGGGGTCTTCGGTAAGGGTGGGGGTGGATGATTTTGCCCTTCGTTTGATGGGGCCGCTGGACAGGATCGAGGCCCCGCTCGCCGGCAAGGAGGTGGAACAGGCCGGGGCGGATATTATCGTGTTTCGAGGTGAACACCGAGCAAAATTGCTCTCGCCCGTAAGCGGTGTTGTAACCGATGTCAACCATAGGTTGAGAGAAAGGGGGAGGTTGGCTAATGATGACCCCTATGCCGAGGGCTGGGTTATGAAAGTCCAATCCCGTGATCTGCGCGGGGATCTTAGAGGACTCATGATTGGCAGAGAAACAGAGGGATTCATAGGTGGGCAGGTTGAACATCTCTATAATGTCATAGAGGAGGTGGCCGGACCTCTGGCGGCCGACGGAGGAGATCTTGGTGATGATGTCTTTGGAAGTATGCCTCAGCTGGGATGGGAGAGGTTGACCGCCGCCTTCCTTCATACATAGATACTACGGGCAGTCTGGATCCGACTGTTAAAGCCTCTGTGTCTCTCTTCCACGGACAAAGTTATCCAGCAGTCCTTTTTATCTCATCCTCAAGAAGGACCTTACAGTAGCGGCAGAAACACGCTGATTTCCTGTCAACATCATCCACTGACCGGCAGTAATGCATGCAACAGGTACTATCAGGACAGTGCCGCAGGTTAAAGGTGTGTCCCAGTTCGTGTAAAGCCTCCTTTATGACACGCTGGCGATAGGTGTTTTGGGTGTTTATAGTCGGCAGGGCCTCGGTGAGTCGGAAGGTGGAGACAATGCAGGCCCTCCCGCCTAATTGTGCCTCTCCGAAGACATGAGTGAGTATTGGAATGAAAAGGTCCTGATCGAATAAGGCAAGAACTTTAACTGTCCGGGGAGGAGCAAGGTCCGCCAGCTTTTCCAGTATCACGGTGGAAAAATACTGGGATCTTGCCGGGTCCAGGGCAAAATCCACGTTCTTGAGCAGTGAAACAATATCGACAGGATAACCAAAGCCTTGTGCGATGCCATTGCCGACCCGTTCAATGAGTGATGAATCCAGGTCTCCTATGGGAGAAATAAGGATTTTATATTCAGCTTTAGAATTCAATAGGTTTATGAATCTGATAACGTTTAATCTTTTTATAAAGAGTGGATCTGTCTATGCGCAGTGCCTCGGAGCTGCTGGAGATATTCCAATTGTTGTCATTGAGCACCCGTATAATGTGCGATTTCTCTACCTCCCTTAAAGAATTATCTTGCGGTGATAACATGTGTTCCGCGTGGAATATGGGCAGGTCTTCTCGGGTTATCTTTCGTTCCCTGGCCACCACAACCGCCCTCTCTATGGCGTTTTCCAGTTCCCGCACGTTGCCCGGCCATTGATAAATCATCAGTTCATCCATTCCATCGCGCGTGATACCGTCGATAGGCTTATTAATTTCATTGGAAAAACGATAAAGGAAGTGATCGACAAGAAGGGGTATGTCCTCTTTGCGCTCACGAAGGGTGGGCATCCTGAAGGATATTACGTTAAGACGGTAAAACAGATCTTCTCTGAATGTCCCCTGTTTGATAGAATTTTCTATGTCTTTGTTGGTGGCGGCGATAACCCTGAAATCCGTTTCAATGGGCTGTGTGCCTCCCACCCTGTAGAACACATGATCTTCCAAAACCCTGAGGAGGTCTATCTGCATCCTCATGCTGATCTCTCCTATCTCATCTAGAAAGAGCGTGCCTCCGTGGGCCAGTTCGAGCCTCCCTTGTTTTGTCTGTTTCGCGTCAGTAAAAGCCCCCTTTTGATACCCGAAGAGTTCGCTTTCCATGAGATGCTCCGGCACCGAGCCGCAATTGACGGTGACGAAGGGTCCTTCGCTGCAACTGCTGTTAATATGGATCGCCTTCGCGGCCAGTTCCTTACCGGTGCCCGTCTCTCCGGTTATCAGAACCGTTGAGGTGGCGGGGGCCACATCTCTTATAAGATCAAAGATCTTTTGCATGGGCTTGGATTGGCCTATCATACTCTCGAACCGGGTTCGGTCTCTGTATTGTTCTTTCAGGTACAGATTTTCCCTTGCCCGGGCCTGATGTTTGATTACCTTGTCTATCAAGAGGCCCAGTTCATTGGGGTCAAAAGGCTTTAGAAGATAATCATAGGCACCGCCTTTCATGGCTTCGATGGCTGAGGAGATTGATCCGTAGGCGGTTATCATTATGATCTCCGTTTCAGGGTCACTTTCCTTGACCTTTTTGAGGACATCCATCCCGCTGATGCCCTCCATTTTGATATCAAGCAGTATGATATCAAACCGGGTGTTTTTTATGATTTCAAGGGCCTCTTCTCCGCTGCCGGCCTTCTCCACGTGATGGCCGTCTCTCTCCAGCCAGCCTCCTAAGGATTCCCGCATAATCAATTCGTCATCAACTATCAGGATTTTAGCGCTGCTCATATGTACCCCCGTCAGAATCAGGATAAACAGGTCTATTGTTCAATGGAAGCTCAACCCTGAATGTGGTCCCTTCTCCCAGCCTGGATCTGACATTGATTGAACCCCCATGCTCCTGAATTATACCGTGTGCCACAGAAAGGCCCAGCCCCACCCCTTTTTTCTTCTTGGTAGTAAAAAATGGTTCGAAGATCTTATCAATATTGTCCCGTGATATACCTGTTCCGGAATCAATAAACGAGATGTCAATCTTGCCCTGTTTCGGGGACTGGCGGGTCTCGATAGTCAGGATCCCTCCCCCCCTGGGCTCCATGGCCTCTACGGCATTGGAGATAAGATTCATGAACACCTGTAAGAGCTGGTCCGAGGAACCGGCGATATCCGGAAGAGAAGTAGCAAATCGCTTTTCTATTTTGATCCCCATTATTTTAAGAAGGTTTGAATTCAAAAGAAGAGTCTGTTCAATAAGGCGGTTGATATTTATACCGGATGGACTGATGTCCATTAAAAGAGGCTGGTTGGTTGAGTCTTTGCGACCCATCTGCCCCGTTTCAAACCTGGTTTGTCTTGAGAAGGTAAGAAGATTGGATACGATCCCGCTGGTGCGTCGTGTCTCGGCCTCCATAAGGTCCAGATAATTTTTGAAATCTTCCACATCCCTTTGCGGAAGGGCGCCGTCTTTAATAATCTTTTTCATAAGCATTGTCAGGTTCAGCACGCCGGCGATGGGGTTGTTGATCTCATGAACCACGGAAGCTGCCAGCTTGCCCAGGGAGACCATCTTGTCCTGATGAAGGAGTTTTGAGTGGGTCTCCTTCAGCTGCCTGGTCCTTTCTTCGACCATTTGCTCCAGACGCCGCGTCATCTCTTCTTCTTCTTTAAGCTTGAGTGTGATATCGCGACTGATCTCGATAAACTCCAGGATCCTGCCGTCTTTTCCAAATATGGGGAACATGTTGACTTCGTAATAACGAGGAGGCCTCTTATCGTGTGTCCTGGTGATCATTATTTGACGGGCAGGTCTATTGTTTTCCACGACCTGTCTCAGCGGACAGGCACATTCATCAGGGTTACAGGGGCTATCCATATTGCCGAGGACGGAATAACATTTTTTGCCTAGCGCCTCTTCCCGAGAATAACCGGTGTGAGTGGTAAAGGCATCATTTATCTCCAGGATATCCATATCCGGTGAGATTACACAGATCAGATCCTGGATGCCGTTTAGTATGGTTTCCACTTCCTCGTTTCTTTTTCTCAGCTTGCGCTCTTCTATACTGATGGCCTTCCAGAAGACATCAAAGACATGATAAGACTGGAGCCTGGCGTGGGGAGGTTTGGTTCGGAGTATATCATCAAGGATTTCCTGTTCGGGGGTTGTGAGGATAAAGAGCCTGATATCATACTTGGGGTCATAAAGCTCATGGTAGTCACTTACAGTTATCAGCCCCAGCCTTTTCGCGGCTAGCATCCCCGGGCTCTCCGGATCAGGGTCGGCAACGGCCTTCATACGGGCGTTTACCTCCCTTTCCCTGTAATCCATAGTGGTCTTTTCGATGAGTTCCTTGCAATAGGGACCCCCGCCTACCACGGCGATATTGATGATTGAGTGATTATTCGTCATAAGCATGTGTTAACTTCTGGAAAGAGTGGGCGAACAGGCCAACATTCACATTATAGACCAGACGCGGTTGTAATACAAGTTCTGTCCTCATCCCTGATCCACCATCTAGATGTCATCTGCGGTTCGACAAGCTCATCGCCGAGAGGCAAAGTCGAAGCGGTGTAAAAGCCTGCGGTCGCTCCTCTTGTTCGACCTAGAGGCCCTCGACAGGCTTGCGGCGTATTTTATATACGCCTCAGTCGTCGCTCTTTGGCGCTCCCTTCTACCGCACGGGATTTCACAAATTCAACTTGCAGTCATCCAACATCTATATGGCGGCCAGGATTATAACAAGATCCTGTGCTAATAAGAATTGTTTGCAAGTTTGATGGTGGATTTTGGTCATCCACCGATTTCGAAATAGAGCAGGCCGGCTTGTGTTTCATTCATCTTATATCAGATTGCTTAAGAAGATAATACTGTCTAATCGGGGAACCTGAGGATCACCAGCATGCTCGCGGGCATATTGGTATTATTGATAATCTCACGTCCTTCGCCCGGGCCTATATAGATCGAATCTTGCGGCTTGAGTATGATTTCCTCTTTTTTGGTCTTAATGGTTATTTGTCCTTCCAGGACAAAATATATCTTTTCAGCCTTGCCTTCGTCCCAGTCCGCGCCTCCGCCCGGCAGGAAGTGGGATAGGCCCACAAAAATTGAGGATCCCGTGGTTTCCTTGTCATGGAGCTTGAGGGCTGCCATCTTGAAATGTTTGGGCGGGTCATAGGGCTTTACATCCTTCAGTTCTACTTTTTTCATGCTATGCCTCCTCGACTATTTATTAATGAGTTTTTGACCTCCTAATCTCGGCACTCAAACCTCTCATATTATTATAGTCCAGTTTCAAGACAATTCGCAAATGTTTCCTGATCACCTCGCGTTTAGCCTTTAGCTATTTCGCTATTGCTTGTTCGATATTATTTGCTCGCCCGGGACAGCCCTTCGCCCCGGTGACATATCTCCAGGCTTACCCGAGGTCACGGGTCTTCTTTTCAAGACGACATCTCCAAAAGAATCCCACCCAGGGAATGCGGTGGGCTGATTTTCAAGGGTTTGCACCACCAGTACCCCTGGCAGAATATGCCGTTGCCACAAGGAAAGGGTTTACCAAACCCT
>CAYUYB010000211.1:0-5263 GCA_964449025.1 uncultured Desulfobacteraceae bacterium | reverse complement strand
AGATATCTGCAATTGAGTCCGTGACGATACGATTGATTTCCTCAGGCATGGTTCTATCAAAAGACCTGAGTCCTGCTTCAAGGTGAGCAACTTTGATTCCCAGCTTAACCGCTGCAAGTGTCGCAGCTACAGTGGAATTGACATCACCAACCACAACCACAAGATCCGGCCTGTTTTCCAAAAGGACTCTTTCATAAGCAATAAGCACTCGACCTGTCTGCTCAGCATGAGTGCCGCTTCCTACATTGAGATGAATGTGTGGTTCGGGTAAACCCAAATCCTTAAAAAAGGCATCTGACATATTGATGTCGTAATGCTGACCTGTATGTACAATTATTGGATTGGCCCAGGTTTCCTTCATTAATGCATGATAAAGAGGTGCGATCTTCATGAAATTGGGTCGTGCCGCAGCGATTAGGTGGATTGTTTTTTTCATTTATTTAATCTCATGTTTATTCGGCAAATCGTTGAATGGTTGAACGGTTAAATCGTGCTGCCTTTTGCAGATTCAATTTTCCAAGTTTTAAATTGAAAATTTGTTTATTAAAGGTGATATAAATCAGAGATCAATATGGTGATAATATTCATTTAGCATTCGTTTGAGGCTCATGTCCCAAGCCTCCGGGACTATTCCGAAATTTCTTTCAAGAGCCGCACAGTCCATAATTGAATTTTTTGGTCTTTTTGCCGGTGTCGGGTATTCACTTGTCTTTATTGGGATTACTTTTTTTATTTTTAAATTCTCATATTCCTTTGCTATCGCGAATATCTTTGATGCAAAGCCATACCATGTTGTGCTGCCGCCACCACAGTAGTGATAGGTGCCCCAAGGAATACTTTTACCTTCCCCAATATGGGATGTGATTTTCAATATTGCTTCCGCCAGGTCAGCTGCATAAGTTGGACAACCATATTGGTCATCCACAACGCCCAACTCATCTTTTTCTTTACCCAGCCGCAGCACGGTCTTTACAAAGTTATTACCATGGACACCATAGAGCCAGGAAGTGCGGATTATAATGTGCTCTTTTAGGTTGGATCTGACTTTCTCTTCACCTTCTGCCTTGCTTTTGCCGTAAACTCCAATGGGACAAACCGGATCTGTTTCAAGATAGGGTCCCTCCTTTTGCCCATCAAATACATAGTCAGTGGAGACATGGATAAGAGGAATCCCGGTTTCAGCACAGGCGGACGCAAGATAGGATGGCCCATCACAATTGACTGCGAAGGCAAGTTCAGGCTCTGACTCGGCTTTGTCGACCGCTGTATAGGCTGAGGCATTGACCACCAAATCCGCATTGGATTGTAAGACAGTTCTGAAAACAGCAGCCTGGTCGGTTATATCAAATTCGGGGAGGTCTAAAGAGATAAGATCAAAGCCCTGATCTTCGCCTTGTCTGCAAAGTTCCCAGCCGAGCTGGCCGGTGGAGCCGATGATTAGTAAATTCGTCAATTCGTTAATTGGTTAAATCGTTGAATGGGTAAATGGTTGAATCGTTAATTCGTTGACTGGGTAACTGGTATACCTTTTGAGTTATGGGCTATCCTTCTTCTTTCCTTCGTTTCAAATATCTTATATAGCCGTTCAGAAGCTGGATTGCTGTTTCGATTTCGGTGGTTAGTTCTTTCGATACAGCTTCGGTTATATATTCACATTCCTCAGCCGTATCAACATGATCAATCAATTCGGTCATGGAACCTCGGGATTGGCGACAAAACTGAATATTTTCCTGGTAATGATATCTACCATAACCTTCAGCAATACATGCGGTGGAAGATCGGTATGAGCGTATCATTTGATCTGTAAGACGATATTTCTCTTCTGCAGGAAAGGTTTTGCACAGTTCCCATATCTTTTTCCGGATAGCTTTACATCGCTGCCATACTTCCAGGTCGCGAAAATCTTTCATTGTTTTGATGCACTCGGTCTTTGTTGGTTCGTAGACTCGTTGATTTGTTGATTCTTTATTTCGGAGTTCCTATTCGACCATTTGACGAATTAACAATTTACCGAAAAATCCGGTAAATCTTCCTTTGGTATATCTTTAAGGCAAGGATAATTACTATCCTTATCTGAAAGGATAGGATTGTCTATCGGCCATTTAATCCCGATATCAGGATCGGACCAGAGGATTCCCTTTTCACATTCGGGAAAATAAAAATCGTCACATTTATAGGAAAAAATAGCGCTATCGCTCAATACACAAAATGCATGAGCGAATCCCTTCGGAATATAGAATTGCTTCTTGTTTTCCGATGATAACCTGGCACCGGTCCACTGCCCAAATGCGGGGGAACCAATGCGTATATCAACGGCCACATCAAATACCTCGCCTGAAAGGACCTGGACCAGTTTTGCCTGGGAATGGGGGTATTGATAGTGTAATCCTCTAAGGGTGTCTTTAATTGAAAAGGAGATATTATCCTGGACGAATTTATCGGTTACGCCGTATTGGCTGTATCTTTCCTGATGATAGGTCTCGAAGAAGTAGCCGCGATCGTCAGGAAAGATTCGAGGCTCAATTATTAGGGTATCGGGGAGATCGGTTTTAGATATCTGCATGTTTTTGTGTTTCAATTCTTGAACCGCAAAGGCGCCAAGTTCGCAAAGGGGGTTTTGTTTTTATTAATTCTGTAAGAAATATCAGAATCAATAAAGAAACCAGCCCTGCGGGCGGGTAATATTATAATATATGGTTTGTTTGGTGCCAGCTGCGCCGGATTCTACTATTCGACGAATAAACGATTTAACTGTTCAACGAATTAACCCTCCCGATTGATGAGATTCATAAGATATTGCCCATAGCCATTTTTAATCATGGGTTCGGCGAGTTTTTCAAGCTGGGAGGAATTAATAAATCCCATTCTGTATGCTATCTCTTCAAGACAGGAGACCTTGAGACCCTGTCTTTCTTCTATAACCCTGATAAAATCCGCTGCCTGCATAAGGCTTTCGTGTGTGCCTGTATCAAGCCAGGCTATGCCACGGCCCATCTTTTCGACAAAGAGCATGTCCATTTCAAGATAGGCCCTGTTTACGTCTGTTATCTCCAGTTCTCCTCGCGCTGAAGGTTTTAAAGACGCAGCTATATCCAGAACCTGGTTATCATAGAGGCCGGTCACAGCCCAGTTTGATTTCGGTTTTGCTGGTTTTTCCTCGATATTTACTGCTTTATTGGATTTATCAAAGGTCACGACCCCATATCTTTCCGGATCTTTCACCCAGTACCCGAAAACAGTAGCTCCGGATTCAAGGCCGGCAGATCTTTGTACTTGATTTGACAAACCCTGGCCATAAAAAATATTGTCCCCAAGTATCAGGCAAACATTATCATTTCCTACAAATTCCCTGCCGATTATAAATGCCTGGGCAAGGCCTTCGGGCTGAGGCTGTTCAGCATATGAAAAATTCAGTCCCCATTGTGATCCATCTTGCATCAATTCCTTATACAGAGGTAGATCCCTGGGAGTGGAGATAATAAGGATATCACGAATTCCTGCCAGCATGAGGATGGACAAAGGATAATATATCATGGGTTTGTCATACACTGGTAGAAGCTGTTTACTGACAACCCAGGTTATGGGATGGAGACGGGTGCCGGAGCCGCCGGCGAGGATGATGCCTTTCATAGTCTCCTCGTTAATTCGTTAAATAGTTGAATCGGTAATTGGTTGAATGGTCCAGTGGAAAAATGGTTGAATGGTCAAGCTGACAAACGGTTACCAATTGACCAATCCACAATTTAACCAATTTCCTTCTTCTTTGTTTTTAGGTATTTGATATATCCGTTTAGAACTCGAATCGCTGTTTTAATTTCATTAACAAATGTCTCTGCCTGCTCGATTTGAATGTACTTACATTCTTCTGCTACAAGAATATGATCTATTAATTCGTAGAGAGATCCTCTTGCTTGCCTGCAAAATTGGATGTTCTCTTGGTAATGATATCTCCCATATCCTTCAGCAATACATGCTGTTGAAGATCTTGAGGCCCTGATTAACTGATCTGATAATCTGTATTTTTCTTCATTTGGAAATGTCTTGCATAAGTTCCATATATCCTTACGGATGGCTTTACATCGCTGCCATACTTCCAGGTCACGAAAATCGCCATTTCTCTCATCCATTATGTTTAAAAGTCACTATATAACGATTCAACCATTTTACTAATCAACTATTTAACGATTTTACTTACTTATTACCCCTGACCTATCACCATAATTAGCATTGATCCACTCCCTATAATCTCCGCTCCTTACACTGTTTACCCAATCCATATTATTCAGGTACCAGTCTACGGTGGATTCTATTGCCTGATTGAAGGTGTGGGCGGGTTGCCAGCCTAATTGATCATGGATTTTTGATGCGTCTATGGCATAGCGTTTGTCGTGGCCGGGCCTGTCTGTTACGAATTTTATCAGGTTTACGCTCGACTTTGATCTTGAGCGGCCAAGGCGGCTGTCCAGAAGATCGCATAGAATATTGACTATCTCTATGTTCTGCTTTTCCTCATTACCCCCCACATTGTATGTTTCGCCGGGCACACCATGTTCAAACACCTTTATAAGGGCATCGCAGTGATCCGTCACATAGAGCCAGTCCCTTACATTTTTACCGTCACCATAAACAGGAAGAGGCTTTTCCTCGATTATGTTGAGGATCATCAGGGGTATGAGCTTTTCAGGGAACTGGTAAGGGCCGTAATTGTTGGAGCAGTTGGTTATCAGGGTCGGAAGACCATAGGTCCTGTGATAGGCCCTTACAAAATGATCGGCCGCGGCCTTTGAGGCAGAGTATGGGCTTGACGGATCATACCTTGTAGTTTCGGTAAAATATCCTGTTATATCGAGACTGCCGTAGACCTCATCTGTGGATACGTGGATAAAGCGGAAGTCAGGGGATAGCATTCCCTCTTTCCAGAATTTTAGGCTCGTTTGCAGCAGTTTGAAGGTGCCAGTCACATTAGTTTCCACAAAGGCCGCCGGCCCGATTATAGACCGGTCTACGTGGGATTCGGCGGCGAAGTGGATCACACCGGAAGGCCTGTGTTCTGTAAAGATAGTTTTCAGCAGATCTTCATCGCAGATACTTCCATGGATAAACTGATGCCGGTCATTGTTTTCCATGTCCCTGATATTGCCGTGGTTTCCGGCGTATGTCAGGGCATCAAGGTTGATGATTCGCCAGTTGGGTCGTGTTTCGATTACACGACGAATGAAGTTTGTGCCGATGAAACCGCAGCCGCCGGTCACAAGGATTGTTT
>CAYUYB010000210.1:0-5283 GCA_964449025.1 uncultured Desulfobacteraceae bacterium | reverse complement strand
ACTGGATTCCCCGGTCGAGCCGGGGAATGACGGGGTGAGGGGAGGAAAAGAGAGGCGCGGCCTGTTCAGGCGACCAGGCCCTACAGATCAGGATGCTGGTGTTGCAGGGTTCGTTCCTCTAACGAAGCGATGAAAACGGCCCATTCGGGGAATGGGCCCTACAGATCAGGATGTTGGTTGTGTAGGGTTCGATCCCCGAGCGAACCGATAGCTGAGGGTGGTTTTGCAGGGTTCGTTCCTCTAACGAAGCGATGAAAACGGCCCATTCGGGGAATGGGCCCTACAGATTGGGATGGTGGTGTTGTAGGGTTCGTTCTCCGAACGGACCGATAGCCGAAGGCTGACATCTGACAGCTAACAGGTCATAGCGCATGGCGCATGGCGTAAGGCGTGAGGGGTAGAAGATAAGAAGTTAAGAAGGTGAGGAGGGATATATGGACATGGGCGAATCCGGGAAAAGGGATATTCAAGGCATGAAGAGGAGGATAAGGGGACTGTTGAAACAAAAAAACGCGATTCTCCTTGCCCACAATTACCAGCGTCCTGAGATCCAGGATGTGGCTGATCTATGCGGGGACTCACTGGAACTCTCCATCAAGGCCTCCGGGACAGACGCTGAAGTGATCGTGTTTTGCGGGGTCCATTTTATGGCTGAAACCGCTTCTATCCTCTCACCGGACAAGATCATCCTGTTGCCTGTGTCCTCGGCAGGGTGCCCCATGGCGGATATGATAACCGCGGAGGACGTGAAGAGAAAGAGGCGGGAGATGCCCGATACCGTCGTGATAAGCTATGTGAACACCACGGCGGACGTCAAGGCGGAAAGCGATATTTGCTGCACATCCGCCAATTCCGTAAGCGTGGTGAATTCCGTGGATAAACAAAGCGGGATATTCATGACGCCGGACAGAAACCTTGCCCAATATTCGGCGAAAAAAAGCGGCAGGCATATAGATTACTGGGACGGTTATTGCCCCTATCATGACAGGCTTACGGTCGCTCAGGTTGAAAGGATAAAAAGCGAAAATCCCGGTTCCCTTTTTCTTGCCCACCCGGAATGCAGGCCGGAGGTCCTGGAACTGGCCGATGAAATAAAGAGCACCTCGGGCATGCTGTCCTTCTGCCGTCATTCCAAAGAAAAGGGGTTCATTATCGGTACCGAGACAGGGATCCTCTATCCTCTTTCAAAGGAAAACCCGGAAAAGACCTTTGTCCCTGCCGATGCCGGGATGATATGCGCTGATATGAAGAAGACGAGATTGGAGGACGTACTGGAATCCATTGAAGGGATGAAAAACGTTATAAAGGTGCCTGAAGAGATCAGGATAAGGGCTAAAAAGGCGGTCGATCGGATGCTCGCGGTTCCAGCGGATTAGTCTCCGGAAAGGTCTGCTTCATCCTTTCAGGCAACCCGAGGTAGTATCGGCCTTCCTCCTCCTTCCCTCTCTTTATACATCCTTCCCCATATATCCGGCACTTGGCCTCCAGTTCCCGATAGAGGGCGGTGATCTGTGAGGGCCTTAACCTGCGGCCTTGAAGCAGTTTTATCATGGATCTTATCCTGAATCTGTCCATACCCTTTTGGCTGGCGGAGAGCTGATCCGGGGCCCCTCCTTCCCTCACCACCAGGGGCCGCCCGATCAGATGGACAGGATACTGGCAGGCTATCCTCAGCCACAGGTCATAGTCCTCACAAACAGGAAAGTCATGATCAAAGGGCCCCACCTCTTCAAGAAGGGATCTTTTGAGCATCACGGCCGAAGGGCTCACAATACACAGTTTCAGGGAGGGTTCGAAGATATCACCCGAACGCTTGAGGTGTCTCCTCCCGGGATTGACCCGCTTGCCGTTCCTGATCCAGACTTCTTCTGTCTGGCAGATCATGGCATCGGGGTTTTGACGGAAAAACCCTTGTTGAACATCTAGTTTTTCAGGCAGCCAGTAATCATCCGAATCCAGGAAGGCGATTATGGGTGACCGGGCCGCCTGTATCCCGCTGTTTCTTGCCTCCGCAACCCCCCTGTTTCGCTCGTGCCTGATGACCTTTATATCTTCTTTGAATCTGGCCAGGGCATAAGGGGTTTCATCAACAGAACAGTCATCCACCACTATTATCTCAAAATCAGTGAAGGTCTGCGAGAGCACCGAAGAGATGGCGCGTGAGACCTTTTTCGATCTGTTAAAGGTGGGGATTATAACGCTTATTTCTGTCATCACGATGACTGCCAGACCACGGCAAGGAGGCCTGAAAGGATGAGACTGCCTTCCACAAGGTAATCCAGGAGCAGGCCGGGATGTATGAATCCGCTTTCATAGGCCGTAAAGAGGGCGCTCAGGACCAGGAAGCAGATCAACAGCATGAAGGAAAAATAGCTGATAAAACCAAAGACAGGCGCGATTATAAGGATCAGGCCCGCCGACAGGATAACCCATTTCAGAAGGTTCATGGTCCTTTTCTCTCCCAGGGTGATGGGGAGTGTCTCCAGCCCGGCTATCAGATCACCCTGTACGCGGAATATGTCAAAAAACGCGACCCGCACAAATGCCATGGAAAATACGATATAAAAGGAGATTATTATTGAGATCCATCCTTCCTGAAAGGCGTCAAGGAGCGGTAAGAGGGTTATCACCGTGGCCCAGGCGAGGGCTTCTAGAAGGGTCTTTGAGCCGGGGATATCCTCGATTTTGGAATATCTGTAAAGATGCCTGCTTTTTGAGGGGACAACCGGGATACTGTAAATTATGCCGAGGATGCTGACGCCTGCCATTGCCAGGAACGGCGCGATCCCCAGGGTCAGCGCGATGACCAGAGAGCCCGCGATGGCCCCGACGCCCGTCAATATGAGGAATACCCTGTGTCTGGCGTAAAAAGCCGCTATTTCGGGGTCATTATACGCGCTGGCCCCCTTATCCAGAAAACGATTAAGGACATACATGGCGTAGATATAGAGAAATGTCAGCACAGGGTAAGGCGCGTAAGGCATCCTATCGTAGAGCACGGCCGCCGCGTATGATAGGGATGAGGCGCCCAGGGCGACCAGCAGGTTGCTCAGGAGGACAAACTTGAGACCTTCCTTTATCCAGCGGGCTATGAAGGTCTCGCCCCGGCCTCGAATGGACTCTATCTCCTTGACCACATTCTTGATCATCCAGTTGGGAGTGGAGGCCCCGGCGGTTACCCCTATGACCTCCATGGATGCCAGTTCGTCTTTCGATAGATCCTTTTCCGTTTCAACATGAAACGTGGGTGTCCCCATTGATTTGGAGACCTGTACAAGTCTGCGGGTGTTCGCGCTGTGATATCCACCCACCACGACGACCCCGTCCACATTCTCCGCGAGGGCTTTAACCTCCCGCTGCCGCTCTCTGGTAGTCTCACAGATGGTGTCAAATATCAGTGCGTCGGGGTACCTCTCTTTTACGGCATCCACTATTTCATTGAATACCTTCTCGTTCTGCGTGGTCTGGGCGACAACGAATAATCTTTCCGTCCCAGGCATATCCGGGATCTCGGCCGGGCTGCTTATCACATGCGCCTTGCCATTGCCGTAACCCATAAGGGCCTTCACCTCCGCGTGGTCCCTGTCTCCCACTATGATGGGGATATAGCCTTTGTTCGTGTGGTAGCGGATGATGGACTGGACATGCGCCACGTGAGGGCAGGTAGCGTCGATAATCTTCAGTGGAGAATCTTTGAGTATCTTTCGTTGCTGGGGAGGGATCCCGTGGGCCCTGATCAACAGGATGCCTTTTTCAAGGCCGGCTATATCGTCAACCGCCCTGACGTTTTTTAATTCCAGCAGATCAACTACCTGTTTGTTGTGGATCAGGGGACCGTAGGTATAGAGAGGCCCTTCATTGCGATTGGCCGCTGCCAGCGCTATTTCCATGGCCCTTCGCACACCCATGCAGAAGCCTGCTGTTTTGGCGAGCCTGACCTTCACGAGCTTTTCTCCTCTAAGTGGTTAAAATAGCTATCCACCGTTTCCATCAGGCTGTTAAAATCCCGGATACCGGTAAACCTTTCCCTGAAACGGCTGCTGTTTGGAAGACCCTTTGTGTAGTGGAGAAGTAGACCTCTCATGCAGAGGGCGGCTCTATGTCCGTTCCCGTAATCGCATAACAGGTTATAGTGTTCAATGATGAGGGATCTCAGGTCCGAAAGCCCCGGTTCACGCACCGGGAGACCCTTTTCCAATCGCGATATATCCCTGAAGATCCAGGGGTTACGCACGGCGGCCCTCCCGATCATCACCCCGTCACAACCGGTCTGCCTGATCATGCTTAAGGCATCCCATGGATCGAGGATATCCCCGTTTCCGATAACAGGTATGTTTACCCTTGCCTTCACCTCCCCTATCAACGCCCAGTCCGCCTTGCCCGAGAATCCCTGTGTGGCGAATCTGGGGTGAACGGTAATGCCGTCCGCGCCACAGTCTTCTATCACCCGCGCGATCTCGCATGCCACAGGTGTTTCGGGAGACCAGCCGGCCCTGATCTTCACAGTCAAAGGGAGGTGGCACGCAAGCCGTACCGAAGACACTATCTTTTCGACTCTCCGGGGATCATTTAAAAGGGATGCCCCCGCGCCCCCCTTGGTAACCTTTTTCACGGGACAGCCCATGTTTATATCGATTATATCGGCGCCTGTTTCGGCGGCCAAAGCGGCGGCACCAGCGATTACATCAGGCCTGGATCCGAATAACTGCACCGCGAGCGGCATATCATCAGAACCGCTCTTGAGATACCGCCAGGTCTTTTTCGCCTTTAAGGTGAGTCCCATGGCGCTCACCATCTCGGTAAACGCCAGGCCGGCCCCCATGCCTCTTATGATAAGTCGAAAGGGCATATCTGTTATGCCGGCCATGGGCGCCATGATCAGACGGTTTTTAAGTTTCAGGTTGCCGATTTGCATTATGCATTCTATTCTATCTGAATCGCGGGGGAAAAACAATTGGATCATTCGGTTAACGAGTACGCCTGATGATAAAATTATAGCAAGATTGGTGATATTTGGCCCACGGGGTTCTCTTTGAAGCGGCGAACTCGTTTATGTGCGCTGATTCCGCACAAGATAATACGTGGGCGGGCGTGTATTTATCTCATAGGTGCTCCGCCCGCCTGACGAAGATCCCGGTTCACCGGGGGGTGGCGCCATGCGTAATTAGCTTGCTCTTAATGTCTTCGCTGCGAAAAAGAGAATCCCATGGGCCATTACCGGTCACAGCCATTCTTTTCAAGACGACATCTATGGCGTCCAGTGGACGTGGCCTCATTTTCAAG
>CAYUYB010000209.1:0-5293 GCA_964449025.1 uncultured Desulfobacteraceae bacterium | reverse complement strand
GATTTTTATGGAACGGTGACTTTTTTTGCCTACTTTTTTGTGTGGAAGACAAAAAGTAGGTCGAACTGCCTCGCGTGCAGTTCGAAACCCCGTCTCGCGGGAAGAAATTAAAACAATTCTATTCTATTAGCCTTAAGGCAGATTTTTAAGCTTTTTATTATATCGGTCTGGTAATTTACTTAAAAAGTACCGTAAATAGCTTCTATTTCGGTGTTGCAATAAATAGATGAATATATATGAAAATCCATTTTGTTGGTTGCCATCCTTCGTTCCAGGTGAAGCACCGGCGATCCTTCGGCCAGATCAAGGTAATCACTGATCTTCGCGTGAGCACTGATAGCACGTAAGCGTTGTTCTCCCCCTTTTATCTGAATGTCATAAAACTTTCTCAGAATATCGAACAGGGATGCATTCTCAAGTTTCCTTGAGGTAAAACGGGGTAAATTGATGTTGGGCAAATAGCTTATATCGTAAAATACCGGCTTTCCTTCGATGTATCGCAGGCGTTCAAAATATATACACCCCGATTCAAGTTCCCGTTCCGTTAAAGAAAAGATAAATGGCTGCTCCCATTTCCTGATCCCGGGTTTTAACAATATCCTGGTACTGAGCTTATTTCTTCCAATTGCCGAGGTTGTCCCCGAAACAGATAAAATACCGATTCCTTTCGGAGGGTTATTCACTATACTGCCTTTCCCCTGCTGTTTAATGATATAACCATCGTAGGCCAGGTTGTTCAATGCCTGCCTGACTGTTGGGCGAGTTAAATTATGTAATTTACAAAGATCATTTTCAGATGGTAAAATATCTCCTGTTTTATATACACCCTCTTCGATATGTCTTCGAAGAAGCTCGTATAATTTTTTATGTTGAGGTATTTTTATCATTCCTGTGTTTTTAGTCAATAAAAAATAATCTCCTCCTGACTCGAGAAGGAGATTATTAACCCTAAGTTATACGTCTAACTAACCAACTAACTAAAAACCCTTTTTTGTACTGAAATTCCAATTTGAATATTAGTATGAATAAAATTGGAATTATATTTTTTATCAAATACTTGTATATACAAGTAATTAAATCTACCTTTGCAAAGGTATAACTTATTCGCTGAATATCAAAAATATTCATAATATTTTTTCAATATTTTATCACACTCATATTAACATGTTTATAATAACGTCTTAACAAATATATTATATGGCTATCCCTGTTATTATGCCCCGCCAGGGTCAATCAGTTGAAACCTGCATTATTACGGAATGGTTTAAAAACAAAGGTGAAAACGTGGAAAAGGGGGATCTCCTTTTCTCATATGAAACAGACAAAGCCTCTTTTGAAGAGGAAGCGCCTGCCGATGGTATTCTTCTTGATGTCTTTTTTAAAGATGGTGATGAAGTTCCGGTACTGGAAACAGTTGCCGTGATCGGAAAAAAGGGTGAAGATATCAGTGAACTAAAAAAAAGTAAGGAAAAACCTGCTAAAGAAGAAGCAGGACCCCGGGATAAACCTCAGGAGCCGGCGGCCCGGGATAAGGAAGATACCGGTACCGGTGACATAAAAGGCAGGATCAGAATATCGCCGAGGGCAAGAAATAAAGCTAAAATTGAAAATGTACCTGTTGAAAATTTAACAGGCTCAGGCCCTAACGGAAGGATCCTTGAAAGGGATGTTGAGGCCTGGCTGCAATCAGGAACCCCGTTAACAGGAACAGTAAAGAAAACCGGCCGGGAAGAAAAAGAAACCGTACCGGAGAAAAGTGTTTCGGCATATTCATCAGTGCAGGAAGGCGAAACAGAGATCAGAAAGCTTTCCAATACGCGCAGGATAATTGCCGAAAATATGCATGCCTCAATCCAAAACTCGGCTCAGCTTACTCATCATATGAGTGCCGATGCAAGAAAAATCCTTAACTACCGACAAAAGGTCAAAAAACTTCGGGAAACATCAGAAATAGCAAATATCACTATTAATGATATGGTATGTTTCGCGGTGGTCAAAGCATTAAAGAAATTGCCCGCGATAAATTCACATTTTCTTGGCAACAGTATAAAAACATTTAAGAAGGTGCATCTTGGTTTTGCAGTAGACACTGATCGGGGGCTGATGGTTCCCGCACTCAGGAATGCAGATGACCTGTCCGTCGAAGGTTTGTCCACCCTACTTAAATCACTTGCTGAAAGCTGCAGAAAAGGAGATATTGATCCTGAACTCCTGGCAGCCACATCGGCTTCATTTACTGTTTCAAACCTTGGTGCATACGGTGTTGAAATGTTCACCCCTGTGATCAATCTCCCACAATCGGGTATTCTTGGAGTAAACACTATCATACAACGGCCTGCAGACCTGGGGAACGGTATAACAGGGTTTTTACCGTACCTGGGGCTGTCACTTACATACGATCACAGGTCACTGGACGGGGCTCCCGCCTCCGCTTTCCTGAAAGAGGTGAAGGATCAGGTCGAGAATCTTGAATTACAGATTTGATATTACAGGGAATTATTGTTTTTGTAATAAAATTCTTTTATAAGAAATAATAACATTAAAAATACAGCAAAATGCCAAAAGTTCAGTTCATTGATCCGCTTAAAGTAAGAAAACCTTCAAAAATAACTTTCGGAACTATTCCTGTAAACCAGTATGCAAAATCGGTAAAGGACGAAAGGAAAAATTTCAGTGATGAAGATCTGATAAGAATCTATCACGACATGGTAATTATCCGGGAGTTTGAGACAATGCTGAATCAGATCAAAACAGCCGGTGAATATCAGGGAATACCATATAATCACCCAGGGCCGGCTCACCTGTCTATAGGACAGGAAGCTGCAGCCGTTGGCATGGCATACAACTTAAGCACTGACGATCTGATTTTCGGATCGCACCGTAGTCACGGTGAGATCCTGGCCAAAGGCCTTTCAGCCATTAGTAAGCTGAAAGATAAAGAATTAATGGATATTATGGAGAACTTCTTTGGCCGACATACATTGAAAGTTGTAGAAAAAGGATTCAAGGGTAACACTAAAGAACTGGCTGTTCGTTTTTTGATCTACGGTACACTTGCCGAGATATTTGCCCGTGAAAACGGTTTTAACAAAGGCCTGGGCGGATCGATGCATGCATTTTTCACTCCTTTTGGCGTATATCCTAATAATGCTATTGTCGGGGGATCCGGAGATATTTCTGTTGGTGCTGCACTATATAAGAAAGTAAACAGGAAAAAAGGCATTGTTGTGGCCAATATCGGCGATGCTTCAGCTGCATGCGGACCCGTGTGGGAAGGGATAGTGTTCGCGGCAATGGATCAGTTCAGAACTTTATGGGATGAGCCATACAAAGGCGGACTACCTGTTATTTTCAATTTTATCAACAACCAGTATGGTATGGGGGGACAGACTGCAGGCGAAACAATGGGATATGATATACTGGCCCGGATCGGTGCCGGTGTAAATACAGAGATGATGCATGCCGAACGTGTTGATGGTTATAATCCTCTTGCAGTGATCGATGCTTTTACAAGAAAAAAGAAAATCCTTGAAGATAATAAAGGGCCCGTATTACTTGATACACTCACCTACCGTATCAGCGGCCATTCACCGAGCGACGCCTCATCCTACAGGTCAAAAGAAGAGATTGAAGCATGGGAGAATGCGGATTCCATAAAATCTTTCGGATCGGAATTAGTTAAAGAAAAGGTATGCACAAAGGATGATCTGGAAAAGATCAACAAAGAAGTTACCGAACGTACCGCGGAAATCCTGAAGTATGCCATTGATGATTCCATTTCCCCGCGTATGGATCTGGATAAAAATCCGGAAGCAATTGGTGATATGATGTTCTCCAACGGATCCGAAGATAAGATGGAGGATCGCGAACCGGAAGTGTTAATGCCCATGGAGGATAATCCAAGAGTTAAACAAATTGCAAAAAAAGAACGTTTCGGACTGGACAAGAATGGTAAACCTTACTCCAAAATCAAAACATATCAGTTGCGCGACGGCCTTTTTGAAGCCATCATCGACCGTTTTTATAAAGACCCTACCCTTGTGGCTTACGGGGAAGAAAACCGCGACTGGGGAGGTGCTTTTGCTGTATACCGGGGACTGACAAAGGCCCTGCCCTATAACCGTTTATTTAACTCACCCATCTCGGAGGGTTCAATAGTCGGAACTGCCATTGGGTATGGAATGGCAGGCGGAAGGGTGATAGCCGAAATAATGTATTGTGATTTTATCGGCCGTGCAGGTGATGAAATATTCAACCAGTTACCGAAATGGCAGTCCATGAGTGGAAACCTGATCAAAATGCCTGTTGTGATACGTGTATCGGTAGGTTCCAAATACGGGGCACAACATTCACAGGATTTCTCATCACTTGTGGCTCATATTCCGGGACTGAAGGTGATCTTCCCGGCCACGCCTTACGATGCCAAGGGACTAATGAATGCCGCGCTGCAGGGCACTGATCCGGTAATTGTATTTGAAAGCCAGCGGATATACGATGTGGGTGAACTGTTCCATAAAGAAGGAGTTCCGGAAGGTTACTATGAGATCCCTTTGGGTGAACCTGATATCAAACGCTCAGGAAATGACATTACTATTCTGTCCATAGGAGCTACACTTTATAATGCTGTAAAAACTGCCGACATCCTTAAAGAAAAGTATGACCTGTCAGCAGAGATCATCGATGCCCGCAGCCTTGTGCCGTTCAATTACGAGCTGGTGCTGGATTCCATAAAAAAAACAGGCAGGATTTTACTTACCAGTGATGCCTCATCAAGGGGATCCTACCTGAAAGATATGGCTCAGACAATAAGCGAGCTTGCTTTTGATGAACTGGATGCTCCTCCTGTTGTTATAGGTTCGCGAAACTGGATCACACCTGCACATGAAATGGAAGAATACTTTTTCCCGCAGCCCGAATGGATGATCGATGCCATACATGAAAAGATCCTACCGCTGAAAGGCCACCAGGTAAGCACAAACATGTCGGCAAAAGAACAATTGCGAAGAAGTAAAACGGGAGTATAAGAAAAAAAACAAATTATTGTTTTAATATGTTATTCACTTATAAACCAGGAATTGAAATAAACACAAAATCTTAAATTATGAAACTTCAACAACTGGGGAAAAGTGAACTGAAGATAACCGAGCTTACTTTTGGCGCGTGGGCTATTGGAGGATGGATGTGGGGCGGTGCTGATAAAAATGATGCCATCGAAGCACTGAAGGAAGCTGTTAATAGCGGAATGACCTCGATTGACACCGCAGCCGTATATGGTTTTGGCACCAGCGAGGAG
>CAYUYB010000208.1:4851-5356 GCA_964449025.1 uncultured Desulfobacteraceae bacterium | reverse complement strand
CCTTCTTATGGATATAGACAGGGAGTCCCAGCTCTTCACTCAGGAATCGGGCGCCCCCGGCATGATCTTCGTGCCAATGTGTGATGATGACTTTTTCGACGGCTTGTTCAGGGGGGAGGGAGGTAACGAATTGTTTGAACGCATCAATGCCTGCCGGAGGTCCGGAATCTATGAGCAGTCCATCGACCAGATACGCGGATGTCCACGGCGATTGCTCGGATGCCCACACCCAGCGGACAATTTCGTCATTGGCATACTTCTCAATTTTTACCATATGCTGCCAACGTGTTTAGGAAGAGGGCCACATCTTCAGGATAGAAGAAACGGGACATTATTGAAAACGTTCACCCTTTTTGTCTTAAACATAGATATTTCTTATCAAATTTTTGGTAGGTTGTAAATTCTAAAGTGTAAGTTTTCAACAACGTCCCCTAGTTCTTTCGCCCTACAAGAATGACGGCGATGGCAGTTGACAACGACCATGCCAATTTCTTGATTGTTCGAT
>CAYUYB010000208.1:0-4841 GCA_964449025.1 uncultured Desulfobacteraceae bacterium | reverse complement strand
CAAGTCATTTATTTTGATAGTAGCACAAAGTATGTATTCTTTAATTTTCATTTTCTTCTTTGATTACTGTGCCTGACCGCGGATTCATGCGTTAACTTGAAGTGTAAGCTTTCAACAACGTCGCCCTCGTTACCCTATGACGTGAGAATCCCGGTCCCAATCACCAATATCTGGAATTGAAAGGTGCCCGCCGTATTCAACAAAATAAAACTGCTTCCAATTTCATTTTGGCTATCCAGTGTGTTGATTAGTTAGGTCCTTTTTTACCTTAGCAGTAATTCTCTTCGTGAGATCAATATCCACTATCTTGATAGATTCGATTTTTTTGTCTGTGGCAGCGATTTCTTCAGCTTCCTCTTCAAGGAGCTTAACCAGACCACAGAAATCCAAATTTTTCCTCGTTTTCGGATGTCGCCAATTCTTTTTTTTACCAAGATAGACAAGCATAAAGATTCCGCAATTGGATCGAATATCTCTGAGATATTGTCCACATAATTGGTTATGTAGTCTTTCTATGAGCTTGGCACCGGACCAATTATTATCTGCAATTTTTAATTCTATCGGCACGGGACCATCAAACCTAAACCCATGTATACGAATATCTGGTCTTGTAGCATCAGTGAGTTCCTCTTCCTGAGGCACACTGTATCGCCCGAAGCTACGATCTCGGAGCCAACCACTAATAACATTGCGATGTTTCTTTTCATCAGTTACATGAACAAGAATTTCAGCAATGCTAGTGTCACCTTCTTCCAAATCAGCTTTCAAATCAAGCAGCCGCAAAATAATGAAATCATAAAGTTCCCGATTATTTTGAGGTGCTCTTTCAGCCTCTTCAGCAAAACGTGCGATGTCTCCGGGCTGCCATGGCTCCGCTTCAGCATCTGCTTCTGCTCGTCTTTTTGCTTGTAATTCGTACCATTGTCTCAATTCCCCATTGGGATGATGCTGCGCGAGGTCCATCATCGCGAGATAGGCTGGTTTACCTGAAATATCACGTAGAAGCTGAAAAAGGCGACCACGTGCATCCTGCGCGTGATCCCGAAGGCCCGGTGAAAACTCTCCTGTGCCTGCACGATTAACATCCTCCGCACTACGAATGTGAGTATGCATGAGCTTGATAAGTGAGAGTAATATTTCTGCCTGAATGTAATTTTGATATGCTCTCTTAGCATGCCCGCGTCTCTCGCCAAGAAGCGCGACAATGAATAGCATTGACAACTTAGTTGCACGCTCAGCGTCGGTAATTTCGTTAAGAATTGAATTTAACTTTTTAAGAGCACTTTTTGCGTCGACGCACATCCATGCAGCAAGCCATAATGCTAATCTATTATTATATCCAGTCGTCAGAACTTTCTTTTTGGCAATCTCAACGAAATCCGCCTGATCAAGGCCAGGGCTGGCAAGAACAATCTCAAGTGCTTTTTGCACAGTATCATCATGTTTTGGTTCGTAATCCTTCAGTAAAGAAAGGATTCGGCTTGATATTTTTGGTTTGAGCCAATCCAACTGCCACAATATATCATCTAGCACATAATAACAGTCTGTTTCACCATCATATTGAGAAAATTCCCATTCAATTTCTGCTAAAATACTGGCTTCAACAATATCCGGGAATGCAGCGTGTAATTTTGACAGCCACTCTGGAAAACCATTCAATTCTTGAACGGCATACCGGCAAGCGAGTTTAGCCTCATACGAGGACAAATTTCTCGGCCAATCAGGGATGTGACGAGCCTCCATCTCAAGGCCACTTAGCCCCACGATAACGGCAATTGGCGTGCTATTCGGATTTTCAATACCCTCCGACCTAATTTTTGGATGGTACTTTCGCCAGTAGTCTATACAGCCGTCACGCATAGCTTCGGCCACATCTTGTCCAAACTCAGGAATGAGGTCTTCCCAATTCGACTGCGCCCACTTATGGTTACTTTCCTGTTTACCCTGGAGATCCCGCAGCAAGAAGTTCGTAGCATTCCAAACACTTCCGCCAGCCGCAATACACGTGTCACGCAGAACATCGGTATTTAACTGTAACCATTCGCGCCACTTGATCCGATTTTCAGCTTTCTTCTTTTCGTGTTGTTTCCGCTGTCTTTTAAAATAAGTCTCTTTACGTTGCCAAGCTCGTTCCTGATCTGACATTGCTGATGGTTTCAAGTAACGATTAAGAGCATCTTCGAGTTCTGGTACTCCCCTCACAGCCTTTTTCAGCGATGATCGACGAGCTTTACCTCGGCCATTCTCCTTGTAGATTTGAAACGCTAGGGACAGCGCCACCAAACGATCATCCATATGGGATTTAACACCAATTTCCTCTACAATCTTTTCGAAGTCTTCCGCAGTGAATCGCCAAAAGTGGTCGAATGCACCAACCTGCCACCACGTGGTCAAACGCTTATCCTGCTTTGTTTCCCGATGCCTGCGCGCCGAATTGACATCGAACCAAAAAAGTGCGTGGTTCAATTCAGACCATTTCGGAACAAGTTCATCAAGAGCATGCTTTTCCGAATGGTAATTAACGAAGTGACGTTCGGCTTGGGCCAGTGATATGATTTCTAGTACACTATTATCTAAAGCGTTCGGATGTTTGATGCGAACGAGTCTTTCTGCTGCCAGGACTGCTAAAGGCAAAAGCCAGCTGTGCTTCTTGGAAACCTCGAAGAAGCGACGTTCAATGACCGGAGATTGTTTTAGTAGGTGTAAGAGACCACGAATGAACTCGAGGATGTCTGTTTGCGAGCATTTATGTAGACAAAATTCTTTTAAAGAGTTACTTATCCACTGATCTGGATACCTTTCAGATTTTTCGATTCGCTGGATCAGCGCTAGGACCTCTGGCATGGAAAGCATATCTGGTGCAAAAAAGCTTATTAATTCTCCGATAAGCTTTTCATTATTGAAAGTAGGATCAGGAATTAGTGCGCCCATAAGCCTATTTTTCTGACCCTCCGAACCGGTTATTCCAATGATTTTAATTCCTAAAATTCGATTATAGATATCGTTTGTGTCGTCCAGAGCAAATTCTAGCGCCATTTCTGAACAATCTGGTATTTCGCCTTGCCATACAATTCTCAAGAGCAATTCGCATAATTCTTCATGGCCAGAATAGGTTTTTAACAGACGGTTAATTGTTTCGCCTAAATCCGGGTGAGCAAATCGTCTTACTTCAGAAATATCGAAAGATAGATCCGTGATCTTTTGATCTGCATAGAGTAAACAGAATTTTTCTAGCATATTCTTGCGAACATCTGTTGGAAGGGCTGATGGATCACCTCCCTGGATAAAGACTTCTGGTGCAATTTTGGCTGTTTTCTCGCGAATATGTTCATCGAGTAGGATTAGCCAAGCAAGAATTGGACGCATTGATGGTACCAAAACCTTTCGAGCATAGCGTTCTTTGAAGAACAAGGTTTCAATCACACGTCGTGATTTTACCTTCGCCAATAATCGATGTAGCCATTTAGCGGTCAGATACTCACGTACACTTCGATGATGGAATCGTACCGTACCATAAGTAGCTTCATCAAAAATTGGACGTTGTAGAAGTGCCCGAATTTGCGCCGCATTCCAATTTGTCAAAATATTTTGTACATTGACTGCTTCAGTTTTTATTGCAGGGTCTGGGTTTTGTTCCGGTACAAGGATTCTGTTTTTTCTCTGGAAAGTTAAGGCAGCTGCAAGCATTTCTGCTCCCAATCTGGCATCCTCAAAACTGAGAGGAAGTACACTTGCTCGATCAGGATCGGGTTCATTGAGTTTTGAAGATATATTGCTCTCAATTAATTCTGCACGCTTGGCAATTATTCCAAACCGTGTCCAGTAATTAATCAACTCGATTAAGTCCTGTGGCCGACTAGAAAAAATATCTGCTTCTGCCTTTTGTATAGCTGTTAGAAAGGCATCAAGGTCTTTGACACCAAATACTTGTGAAAATCTTCTTATCTGATTTTGGTCTAATGGAAGAAGTGCAAATACGGACGGCTCGATTAGCTTCCGCTCCACCTTGAAATCATGTGTCGCTGTACTATGAGAGTACTCATCAAAAGTGTTTAATTGGTCCACATCTTTTTCTTTACCACTTTGTTCAACTTCAACAAAAGGTAGTTTGTCTTTGATTAGGGATAAATCAGACTGCGCCCGCCATTCACTCAAACGACTCGTAACATAAATATGGGCTCGCTGTTTACTTTCGCCAAGCTTAGCCCCAAATTTTCGAATAGCTGCTTCAAACTGTTTTGGTCCAACTAACCTAGCTTCGTCCACTGAATCAAGGAAAAACCAACCGGGTTCATCAGAGGAGAGCCATTCGTCAAATTCAGCATTATTGCTAATTTCGAACGACGCTTCGAAATTGGAGCTTAAATGCTCTAAGCGGATGAAAAACGTTTTTTTTCTATCATCGCGTAATCGTTTAGTAGTAGCCCGCACCTCTTCTGTTTTACCTGCTCCCGCTTCCGCAAGAATAATTACACGGTAGAGCTGAAGAAGGTCACTCCATTTTTTCGTCTTCAATAATCCTAAAGAAATAGAAAAATCATAGTCATCTTCATTAAATGTATAATCTTTCGGTATCAGTACGAAAGAACGATTTAAATCAATAAAATTCTTCTTCATTCCAATACCTTTACATACTTCATAATTACTCTTTAACATGTGAAATTTTCTAATTATAGACTATAAACCGTTATATAATGAAACACAAGAGTGGGAACAAAAGGGCGGCTTTTACTATGGTTGCTCTATTGCATCCTTGTACTCCTTCCACAAATCCCCCTTTTTGATCCCGTGGTCGATGAAGTCCCAGGGGAAGGTCTCCCTTTCCCCTTTTTCCCTGTACA
>CAYUYB010000207.1:0-5375 GCA_964449025.1 uncultured Desulfobacteraceae bacterium | reverse complement strand
ACATAGCAGCGGAATTTATAGGCCGTTTTGAACTGGAGCGCCCTCCCCTTCCGGCTATCGCGCTTACTACGGATACCTCCATTATTACCAGCATCGGCAATGATTACTCCTTCAAGGATATATTTTCCAAGCAGGTGAAAGCCATCGGTCTTGAAGAGGATATACTCATGGCCATAAGCACCAGTGGAAATTCCCCTAATATCATCTCCGCCGTCGAAGCGGCAAAGGATATGGGGATGTCTGTTATAGGGCTTACAGGAAATGACGGAGGAAAACTAAAGGATCTTTCCGATTTCTGTCTGGTCGTCAACAGTAATTCTACAGCCCGAATACAGGAAAGCCATATCCTAGCGGGCCATATTATTTGCAAACTCGTCGATTACCTTCTTTTTCAAAAGCATATACCTAAGAACCAGGAAGGCGCAGTGCTATGACCGGCAAAAGGATAAAAGGCTTATGAAAAAATGGGACCCCATATCTCTACAGGGCATAAAAACCTATCCCCTAAAACAGAGAAAGAGCAAGGTAGCAATTGATGACTTTGGGAAACCATGGACACCGGGCCAGGGCATTTCAGCCTGGCTCAAATCACTTCCAAGGATACTGGCGGGAAATGACCTGATAGAAATTGCCTATAGCATAATAAGGGCCATAAGAACCGACAAGACGGTTCTCCTTGCCATGGGCGCCCACGGCATAAAAGTGGGGCTCAATCCCCTTATTATAGACCTGATGGAAAGGGGAATCATCAGCGGGCTGGCGATGAACGGCGCCGGCATAATACATGATGCTGAACTAGCCATGGAAGGCCGTACATCGGAAGATGTAACAACTGCTATCAGGGACGGGACATTCGGTATGGCCGAGGAAACAGCCAGGTTTCTCAACGGCGCGATATCAGAGGGCGCAGAGAAGGGTCTGGGGCTGGGCAAAGCGGTGGGAGCCATGCTTGTGAAAGAAGCCTTTCCTTACAATCGTTTCAGCCTCTTGGCAAGGGCATTTGATCTTAATATCCCGGTAACGGTTCACGTGGCAATAGGAACCGATATCATCCACTTTCATCCCTCTTCGGACGGATCGTCGATCGGGAAGACATCACACCTTGATTTCAGGGTCTTTGCCGGGTTGGTCGCAGGGATGGAGGGCGGCGTATTTATCAATATGGGTTCCGCCGTCATAATGCCCGAGGTCTTTCTCAAGGCTTTAAGCCTGGTAAGAAATCTGGGGTATGAAGTGAAAGATATAACAACCGTCAATATGGATTTTATAAGGGGTTACAGGCCTACAACAAACGTCGTTCAAAGGGCTACCCTTGACGGAGGAAAAGGTTATTCCCTGGTGGGCCACCACGAGATCATGTTCCCTCTTCTGGCCGCAGCTATTATTGAAGGGCTGGAAAAGAAACCAGAATAATACAGGATACTCTATCTGTTCCAGTAGCAATTGTTCCTCCTGTCATTAATAATTAAATGTCATTTTACAAACAAATAGACCTCCTAAGGAGAAACCTTGTTCAGGATAGGTTTCGGATATGACGCCCATCGCCTGGTAAAAGGACGTCCCCTTATTATAGGGGGCGTGCGAATACCATTTGACTCAGGCCTGGCAGGACATTCGGATGCGGATGTCCTGACACATGCCATTATCGATGGGATACTCGGCGCCCTGGCAATGGGGGATATCGGCATTCATTTCCCTGATAATGATCCAGCTTATAAGGATATTGACAGCATGAAAATGCTGCAAAAGGTCATGGAATGGGTCAAACAGGAGGGTTATACTATAAATAATCTTGATAACACGATTGTTGCTGAAATCCCTAAACTGACACCCCATATCCCGGGGATGATAGAAAGGATATCCAAAGTCATCGGGATCCTTCCCGGCCAGATAAATATAAAGGCCACCACAACCGAGGGAATGGGATTCTGCGGCCGAGGGGAAGGGATATCCGCCTTTTCTGTGGTTAGCCTTGTCAAACCGGATGAAGGTTATTCAACCGGGGGCGGGGGATGACAATAAGGCTATACAATACGGCTTCCAGGAGTAAAGAGGAATTCAAGCCTATCATGGAGGGCAAGGTAGGTATATATGTGTGCGGTGTAACGGTTTACGACCTTTGCCATATAGGACATGCCAGATCTGCCATCGTGTTCGATGTCCTGGTAAGGTATCTCCGTGCCAGGGGATTTGATGTCACCTACGTGAGGAATTTTACTGATGTCGATGACAAGATTATTGAAAGGGCCCGGGAGAGCGGAAAAGACAGCGCGTCAGTGGCCAATGAATATATCGACGCTTTCTATGAAGACATGGACAGGCTGGGAATCCTGAGACCGAATAAAGAGCCAAGGGCTACCGAACATATCAATGACATGATAGACATGATAAAGATACTTATAGACAAGGGGTTTGCCTATATTAAGGGCGCTGATGTCTTCTTTTCGGTTGAAAGATTCGAAAGCTATGGAAAACTATCAGGAAGACGACTGGAGGATATGAAGGCCGGGAGCAGAGTGGCTGTTGATGAAAGGAAAAGACACCCCCTGGATTTCGCGCTCTGGAAGGCCGCCAAACCAGGAGAACCGCAATGGGATAGCCCATGGGGTCCCGGGAGACCGGGATGGCACATGGAATGCTCCGTCATGAGCAACTATTACCTTGGGCCCACCTTTGATATACACGGCGGGGGCATGGACCTCCTATTCCCCCATCACGAGAACGAGAGGGCACAGTCCATGGCTGCCTATAAAGACTCGGAATTCGCCCGTTTCTGGATCCACAACGGTTTTGTAACCGTTGAGTCGGAAAAGATGTCAAAGTCGTTGGGTAATTTTATTACCATCCGCGACGCCCTTAAGGAATACCCGCCTGAGGTCTTGCGACTGTTTCTCCTCTCCAAGCATTACAGGAGCCCTCTGGATTTCTCTAGAAAGGATGTCCTTGATCTGCAGTCGGGCCTTATCAGAATTTACAGGACTCTAGAAAGGATTGAGACGCTGATCGGGGCGTATAAAAGCGAGGATAGATCGTACATATCAGGCCATATGAAAGATGAACAGGGGGACAGATTCCTGGAGCAGTTCGTAAGCGTCATGGACGATGATCTAAACACGGCCGGCGCTATAGGCGTTGTCTTTGAAAAAGTCAAGGAGATGAACAGGATCCTGGATGAATACCAGATCAGACCTGATGCCGCCGCCCTTATGATCCTGAAAAACGACAGGGACAATCTTTTAAGGGCGGCCGGTGTGCTCGGGCTCCTGGAAGATACCCCTGAAGGATTTTTCTCGAGGACATCTGAAGCCTCTGATATTGACCCGGAAGAGGTCGAGAAGATGATCCGGGAGAGGTCCGACGCTCGGACCCGGAAAGACTATGCCATGGCCGATTCGATAAGGGACCGACTTAAGGATAAGGGCATTGTCCTGGAAGACGGCCCAGAAGGGACTAAATGGAGGAGATCGATATCTTAGGCCCTTCCATAGGCCTAGAGGTTATATCCACTTCTATTTCTCAGCATGCAGGCGTAGGGCGCAAGGCACAGGGCGCAAGGTTTATAATAAATAATTTTTTGATCTTTCTTATCCTTGAGCCTTGAGCCCTGTGCCTTGCGCCATCTTAATTTGGATAACTATCGTTTATGTTACTACTAGTCTTTAGAATATATGCAACATTTATTTAGCAACTGACATACATGTTTAAGATCGTAACCGACCTCAAACCATGCGGGGACCAGCCCCGAGCTATTAAAGATCTGTCAAGGGGTATACGGAAGGGTCTGAAACACCAGGTCCTGTTAGGTGTTACGGGATCTGGAAAGACCTTTACCATGGCCCACGTGATAGCGGCCAGCCAGAAACCCACCTTGATTATCGCCCCCAATAAGACTCTGGCAGCACAGCTGTACGGCGAGCTGAAGAATCTTTTTCCTGATAACGCGGTAGAATACTTTGTGAGCTACTACGACTATTATCAGCCCGAGGCCTACATACCCCAGTCTGACACCTATATTCAGAAGGACTCAAGCATCAATGAAAATATCGACAAGATGAGACATTCGGCCACCAGGTCCCTGCTCGACAGGGATGACGTTATTATAGTCGCAAGCGTCTCATGTATCTACGGCCTTGGCTCACCGGAGGCATATCATAATATGCTCCTCTACGCCGAAAGAGGGGCTCGGTTATCAAGGGAAGACGCGATAAAGAGGCTCGTCGATATACATTATGAACGGGGAGACTATGACTTCTTCAGGGGCAGGTTTCGCGTAAGAGGCGATATACTGGACATCTATCCGGCTCATGAGGAGGACAGGGCGATCCGCATCACCTTCTTCGGCGATGAAATAGAGACCATACAGGAGATCGACCCCCTGCTCGGAAAGGTTACCAGGGAATTGAATCGCGTAACGATATATCCCGCTACACATTACGTCACCACCACGGAGATACGTGAAAAGGCAATGGAAGCCATAAAGGAGGAGCTTAGGGAAAGGACGGGGTTCTTCCGTTCACAGGACAAGTTTATAGAGGCGCAGAGGATCGAGGAACGAACTCTCTTCGACCTTGAGATGATGTTAGAGATGGGCTACTGCCACGGCATTGAGAACTATTCCAGGCACCTCACCGGAAGGGCGCCGGGCGAACCCCCTCCGACCCTGCTAGATTATTTCCCCAGAGACTGCCTGGTTATTATAGATGAAAGCCATATCACCGTCCCGCAGCTGAACGGAATGTACAACGGGGACCGGTCCAGAAAAGAGACCCTCGTGGAATACGGATTTCGTCTCCCCTCGGCCCTTGATAACAGGCCATTGAAATTCGAGGAATTTGAGGCAAAGGGAAAACAGACTATCTACGTCTCCGCAACGCCCGGCCCTTATGAACTGGGGATCTGTGAGGCCTTGACCGAACAGGTCATAAGGCCCACAGGACTTACAGAGCCGGAGATGGTCATCTCGCCTGCCGCTGATCAGGTTGACGATCTGCTGGGAAGGATAAGGGAGAGGGTGCAAAGAAATGAACGTGTTCTCGTAACAACTCTCACCAAAAGGATGGCGGAGGATCTTTCGGAGTATTACGCGGAGCTGGGTGTTAAGATCCAGTATCTACACTCGGACGTGAAGACCATTGAGAGGATGAGGATCATCAGGGATCTGAGGCTCGGTAACTTTGACGTCCTTATCGGCATAAACCTGTTGAGGGAAGGACTCGACCTGCCCGAGGTCTCCCTCGTAGCCATACTTGATGCGGATAAAGAAGGCTTCCTTCGCTCGGACAGATCTCTTATACAGACAAGCGGAAGGGCCGCCAGAAATATCAACGGAACGGTGGTGCTATATGCCGACCAGGTCACCGGTTCCATAAAAAGGG
>CAYUYB010000206.1:0-5410 GCA_964449025.1 uncultured Desulfobacteraceae bacterium | reverse complement strand
TTGCCTATAAAACTAAGGGGAAGCTGCGTAGGAGATCGCTTTTTGTAACATGAAGATTTGCCGGATTGAATGTGGTATGAATGAACATTAATTCTGACGATATCTTAAGTCCATTTTCAGCAATATTCGCATAGAATATTAGTGATATGCAGCACTTAAAGCCATTATCTTTCATTTCAAGCTTCGGGTCGATATTCCCTCCTTTAGACCAAGCACGCGGACTTCTGCGAAGGAGAATAAGGTTTGATCTTTTACTTTTTTGCATGGTCATTAACCGGATGAAACGGAGTTATTCAGATCCACCCGGTTTCCTCCGGAAAAAGGTAATCCCAAAATCATCTCACATCAATATTGGCTTTTTTTTGAGAAATCAGGTATGATTTATTTATGTCTTAGATTCATTGTAGTGGCTATTGTATTCCAACACCAGGCCGGAGGCGACCATGAGAAGATATATCCTTAGTTTAGCCCTTATTATCCTTGCCGGCGTTCTGCCTTTCTCCCATTCCCGGGCCGCTGATATTGAACTGGATGTCAAAAGCGCCGAATGTCTTGAGGACAATAAGATCCTGATAAAATACGGCATTATCAATTACCGGGATTTTGATCGTCCCAATGTAAGTATCGCCTTTAGGATAGTATCAGATGAAAAACCCGCGGCCTGCGAGGAGATCATAATGGTTGTTCCCAAGAATGCCGATGGATCCAAGATATATGAGGCTGTAATCGACACACCGTGCAAAGAAATGGACTTCCGTTTGGAGTCTACCATATTTCATAATGTCAAGCGTTACAGGATAGAGAACTGGTTTTCGGGCTGCCCTGAATAAAAGGGACGGGTCGCGGTGTCCCTCATGCCTTTTCGATCTCACACATGAAGCTCCGGCCGGACGGGGTGCCCGTAACCGGATCACGTCTGTCATCGGCGGTCAGGTTATTCAGGCTCAGATCCGGATGCACTTCTCCCCAGCCCCAGGCAAGCCGTATAGAGCCGTGATGAACCACATCCGAGATCCTGGCCTTCATCTTTACATAGCCTTTCGGGGAGATAATCTTTAACGTATCCCCGTCTGATACCTGTCTCTGGCGAGCGTCCTCAGGGTGAATATCCACGAACCCCTCGGACACCACTTTTCGCAGGGACGGCACATTGTAAAACTGGGTGTTGGTAAATGTGTTGGTCCGCTCCCCGCTGATGCCGATCACGGCATCTTCAATATCTTGATCGGAAAAACTTATAGGATTTTCATCGCTACCGTCCATGAAGGGGACAGGCAGATAGCCATTCTGGTGCAACCGCTCCGAAAAGAATTCAACCTTGCCGGAGGGAGTGGCAAATCCCTGAGTTCGGTATTCCTGGTACTCCATCTTATCCACGAAAAGGCCCCCCGGATTTCTCCGCAGCATGTCAACCGTTATACCGGAGGGTTCCAGTTGATAGTCAATGGCCTCCTCCGCTGTGTGCCAGGGAAATTCTTTTTCTAATCCAAGCCTGCGGCCCAGGTCAAAGATTATCTTCCAGTTCGGCCTGCTATGGCCTATCCACTCAATAACCTGGTTTTGAATGACTACCGGGTTGTTGCGCATGAAGGCCCGGTTGAGCTGTGTATGCTCAAAGCAGCTGCCCGCAGGCAGGATGACGTCCGCGAACCGCCCGGTTTGTGTCGGGAACATATCGATCACAACCATGAACTCAAGCCTTTTCAGGGCCCTTATAACCCTGTGGGAATCAGTCATGCTTACTGCGGGATTTCCTGATTGGACCACAAGCATCCTGATCGGGTAGGGTCTTTCATCCAGAATAGCGTCGACCAGGCAGGACTGGACATGCACACCCCAGGTTTCATGAAATTCGTTAAACAATCTATAGTCCCTGGTAATCGGCTCTACCCCCTCGGGCAGCCTTTCTCTGAGCTGGATATTACGCGTGGGGACCTTCTGTGGGATAAAGTCTCCACCTTCTTTATCCAGATTTCCCGTTAAAGCACGGAGCATGCAGACCGCCCTGGTGGACTGAAAGACCTGAACATGCATGTCCAGCCCGTTACCGTCAATTATGCATGCGGGCTTGGTAGTCGCGTAAATACGCGTGGCCTCTTTTATCTCTTCAGGGGTCAACCACATACGCCCGGCCACCTGCTGCACCGCGTAGGCCTCCGCGGCCGCTCTCAATTCTTCAAAGCCAATCGTGAAATTCCTTACGAATTCAGTGTCGTAGAGCCCGCTGGTAATGATTTCATGGATCATGGACATGGCCAGTTGCCCGTCATAACCTGGTTTAATCTGTAGCCAGATATCGGCCATATCCGCGAATGGAGTCCTGACGGGATCGATCACTATAAGTTTGGCACCCTTGTCCCTGGCTAGAAGGATCGCCTCACAGGCGGACGGCGAGGTATTCCGGTCATTTTTGCCCCAGATAAGAATGCATCGGGCATCTTTGGCCTGAGGCATGGTCATGGCTCCGTATGTATAGACATGTGCCATATCTCTCGACACATGACATATGGATCCATTGCCTATGGTGTTGGGCGAGCCGAAGGCATTCATCAAACGGTTCGCGTAATCCCATGGCGCACCCCAATCCGCTGCCATGCCCCTCAGCCAGCCTATGGACTCCGCGCCATATCTCTCCTTAAAAGACCTGAATTTCTCCGCAATCAGGTCCAGGGCCTCATCCCAGGTTGCTTCCCTGAAATCATGCCCCGCTCTTTTTCCTTTTTTTACCAGTGGTTTCATCAATCGATCCGGAGAATAGACGATATCCGCGGCCGCATTCAACTTGGGGCATTCAAGCATCTTGCCAGGGGACATGGTTGATTTTCTCTCAGCCCCCACCAGCTTCCCTTTCACTATATCCACTTCCACCGGGCAACAAGCGGAACAGAGACGACAAACAGTATCTTTTTTCATCTATACATCCTCATAATCTCATAGTTTCAAACAGAACAACGTATCGCTTATCTCTCCGCCTTCACAAAGCAGCTCCGGATCAATTCAAAATGGTTTATGTGGGTTCGGATCTTCCACCACACATGCCCCTGCTCCACGATTCTCCATTGGGGAAGGAGGTCCCCCTTTTTGCCCTGCAGCAGTGAAATGACATTATCCATCCCTTTTCCTGAAAAATCGCCGTTTATCTTTCCTCCCAGCCAGTTTTCCTGTTCTGCCACATCTTCCGACCAGGAAAAAGGATCGGAAAACAGGAACTGTACATCGGTTTCCCGCGCCACTCGATTCATCTCGGTAAAATGTTTCATGGGAACCGGCACTTTGTCTATCAGATTTAAAGAAGATAAGGCTGAAAAGAGGCCGGCTCGAAAAGGTAATGCCATGGCATCTCCCACTATGAATTCAATATTCTCCATGTCCCAATCTGCAGGCAAAGTGAGCTTCAGCTCTTTGACCAGGCTCCCCTCCTGAGTCAGGGGTATTGCCTTTACTCGACTGACCATCAACTCCCTAGCAGCCCGAATAAATGATACGGAGTTATCTATGCCCACAACAAACCTGCTCTTTCTGCTCATTTCAAACACGAATCGCCCGACAGCCGACCCGATGTCGACGCAAAATCCCGGATTCTCACGAATAAGGCCCGCCCACTGGACATAGGTGTCGAAGGCCTCTACATCCTTTAACAAATCACCGTAGTGACTCCAGAGGTAAGATGATAGAACCGGACTGGATTCATAACGATTACCCAGATCCGCTTCACCGGGATGCTGGATCTGGAGGAACGCGACGCCGTCACGAACCGGATAGGACCTGCGGCATTGCTCGCAGATTAATTCGCCTTCGATAACATCATTATTATACTCCTTGTATATGTTTTCCCTCAGCCTCCTCTCCCGCGGAAGGCATGAAGGACAAACCAGGATCTCGGTCAACCACTTCTTCATTTCATACTCCTAGACAAAAAGATAAGCCCGTTCACGCTAACAGGGGCTTCCCGCACGGTTTGCCGGATCAATCTTATATTTATAGACAATAGATTATCCTTTTTCAAGCCGTTATTGCGTCACGTGTTCTCACGCAGGAGGCTTAGGGCGCTTTTAATTATTTACCTGAACGCCTTTTCCTGCTATGATTCTTTAGAAGGCCAAGCGTCAATAATTATTACAAAATATAAACTGAGACACATTAGGTCCCGACACATGAACATAATAAAGGAATGGTTTAAACGTTATTTTACGAACCCCCAGGTCATTATCCTGGCAGTGATCCTGTTTATCGGCGTCTTGATTATCCTGACACTGGGGAAGATACTGACACCGGTGTTGGCAAGCGTGGTCATAGCCTTTCTCCTTGACGGATTGGTGAGCAAACTGCAAGGTTACAGGATTCCCCGCCTCGGCGCCTTCCTGGCCGTGTTTTTGACCTTCATGGCCTTTTTGTTTTTCCTGTTGCTGGGTCTAATGCCTGTTCTTTCCAATCAGATAGGCCAGATCGTGGCTGAACTGCCCTCCATGGTCGCCCGGGGTCAAAAACAGCTAATGCTGCTTCCCGAAAGGTATCCAGAGTTTATTTCTCAGGAAAATATTATAGCCATTAACAGGATCTTACAGACCGAACTGGGGAATCTGGGCCAAAAACTCCTGGCCTTTTCCATGGCTTCGGTGCGAGGCGTGGTCCTCTTCGTAGTCTACCTTATCCTGGTGCCATTCACGGTATTCTTCCTGCTTAAAGATAAAGACCTGATCCTTAAGTGGTTCGCCAGGTTCCTGCCGGAAGAGCGTGAACTCAGTAGCCAGGTATATCATGAGGTCATTCGCCAGATCGGCAATTACGTGCGGGGTAAATTTATGGAAATCCTGATCGTCTGGCTTGTGACATATATAATATTTACCGTCCTGGGGCTCCGTTTCTCTATTCTCATAAGCCTTGTGGTAGGCCTCTCAGTGCTGGTACCCTATATTGGAGCCGCTGTCGTGGCTTTTCCCGTGGCAATGGTGGCTTTTTATCAATGGGGCTGGGGATCTGAAATGCTCAAGATACTGATCGCCTACGGCGTGATCCAGCTCCTGGACGGCAACCTGCTTGCCCCCCTGTTATTTTCCGAGGTAGTGGATATCCACCCGGTAGCCATGATTGTGTCCATACTGGTATTCGGGGGATTATGGGGTTTCTGGGGAGTATTTTTCGCCATCCCTTTGGCCACCCTGATCCAGGCAATATTAAAGGCCTGGCCCGTAGCCAAAAAGGTTTCATCCGGTTAATGGGTACGTAAAGAAGTAAAGGCATTAGTTTTTTTTATAAATATCTTGATGGCCCATGGGGCATCCTTTTCAGGATGACATGCGCAAGGCGTAAGGCGCATGGCCCTGTCCTCCGGTCACAGGCATTCTTTTCAGGATGACATCTATGGCGTTCAGTGGACGTGGCCTCATTTTCAAGGGTTTGCTAAACCCTT
>CAYUYB010000205.1:0-5442 GCA_964449025.1 uncultured Desulfobacteraceae bacterium | reverse complement strand
TGCTTGCCCGCCTGGTTTCCTACGCCGACGCCCACAGGGCTCGCCTTGGCGTCAACTATAAGCAGATCCCGGTCAACCGACCTAAGAGCCCGGTTCACAGCTACAGCAAGGGTGGAACAATGCGGATCGAGAAAGTCTCCGATCCGGTCTATGCGCCTAACTCAAAGGGTGGCCCCAAGGCTGACCCCGAGCGTTATCCCGAGGTGGCCATCTGGAGTGCCAGCGGCGAGTTCGTACGCGCCGCTTACACCAAACGCAAGGACGACGACGATTTCGTACAACCCCGGACCCTGATTCGCGAGGTCATGGACGATGCCCAGCGTGACCGACTGGTGGCCAACGTGGTGGGGCAACTGAAAAATGGCGTGTCCGAGCCCGTGTTGCAGCGCGCGTTCGATTACTGGCGTAATATAGACAAGGAGATCGGCGGCCGTATCGCTCAGGCCTTTAACGGCGACTGATCCTCTCTCACCGTCTCGTGGCCCGCCTTTAAGTTTAATGGCGGCCCACGGCAGTAACCTGGTGTCGAAATATTGTCCATGAGCATTGACACTCTATTTGTTCATAAGATCTGGAATGAACATGAACTTTGAAAGATGGTTTCAGGAGGTGTCCCCTTTCCTATGCTGTCAGACGCAGGAGGAAAAGTTGGTATAGTATATATGGTATATATGATGGTGCCGGTGGAGTGTAAACCAGGGGAAGGTTCGTAATCGATCCTGATGGTGTTGTGCGGGGATATGAGGCGCTTACTGTTACTGTCGTAAGCAATGGCAATGAGAGTCTAAGGCAAATTGAGGCACTTTAGCTTGTCAGAAAAAGCGAAGGTGCTGAACTACACCAACCTGATGGAGATCAGGCAAGCCGGAGCGGCATGCCTGCGTGGCGGCGTAAATCATGTGGCCGCGACCTGATTCCGGCCTGATTCCCGTTCCTCCTCACTGCGGATCTGGCAGCCTCATAGCAGATCCGAAAAATCCTTTGGTCAGAATCAATACGGCTATCTTTCACATATTTTTATAACCTGTCACCTTTTGGGGAATGAGAACGAATTCCTGCTCCCTCCACTTTTAGGATACTTTAGGGTCAGTTTGCTTACACTGATGTCATTAGGCGCTGGTTTCAAGGACTCCCCGCGTAGGCATCTTGCGCGGATCCTGAAGATCCTAATCGATATGTTATTTCTGATGAAATTGAAAAGAGTGGAAAGGTGGGCATATAGGGCGCGTTAACACCAGATTCCCTGTCGGAGTTGGATAGGATCACCTGATAGGCCTTTAAGGTGTTATCCCGAGAGCGGGATTTATGGTACTCCGCCAAATCTCTATCACTTCTCATACTTACTCGGAGCTTCCTCCTTTTTTCGATGTTAACAAAGATTGGCTGTCATGCGAGTATAAGATATCGTCAAGATATATGGATAGGATGAACGGTGGGGCTGGCAATATTTCTGCGGCTCACCATATTTCCAGATTCATAGATCAGGGTTTGGGCACAATTTGTACGTAGTCACATTGCAACATTTTCTGGCTAATTTCGTAATAATCTATATGATCTCCTGTTAAATCCGGACTATGAATCCGATGTTTGAGGATTAGATTTTGAAATAGTGTCTTACCATGCGCGATTTTTGTTTTTCCCGGGCCCCGTTTATGCCTCATGGGCGGTGAAGCCGATTTCGCGAGTTTGATTCCCTGCTGAATGGGTGAATGATCTTATGGTCGCGGACAGACAACCCTTCAAATTTCACGTAGATTCTGGAATCTCCGCCAAGGTCATTGCCACGTGATGTTGGCTGAAAGCCAGGATAAAATGGCGGTTCAAGACCACAGAACTGTATCTGAATCCGAGCTGGTGAAACGCGCTCGCGATGGCGATGAGGATGCCTTTGGGGCGATCATCAATCTGTATCGTCACAGGGTCATTGGTTATTGTTACAGGATGATCGGATCGGATGCGGAAGATGTTGCTCAGGAGATCTTTATTAAGTTTTACCTGGCACTCTATCGTTTTGATTCTTCGAAGCCCATCAAACCACTTCTTTTTCGCATAGCGCACAACCATTGCGTTGACGTGCTTAAGAAAAAAACCATACGAACAGTGCCTTTTTCTAAAAAAGATGATGACGAAAGACAAGAACTGCGGGTTAAGGATGAAAGGCCTGATCCGGAAGAACTGGCGCGAAAAGCCGAATTACAGGACGCTGTCAACCATGCGTTGGCTGCTATGCCGGTTTTGTACCGTTCCCCGCTGATTATGCGGCACGTTGAGGGCATCCCCTATGAAGAGATTGCAAAGATATTGGCATTGCCCATGGGAACAGTCAAGGCCCGTATTCATCGCGGTCGGAAAATATTGCAACAAAAATTGATGGGTTTCGTACTCTTAGATGAGGATCAAAAGTGACCGAGTGTGAATATATTCAAGGGATAATGCAAAAGGTCCTGGACGGCACTGCCGGGGATGCGGAAAGGACGGATCTGGAGCGGCACATAGCCGTGTGCCGGACCTGCGCGACCGAATTCAAATCCCTTCAACTCAGCCTTGATCTCTTAATCTCCATGCCCGTTCCGGAGCCATGCCCGGAGTTTACATCCGAGACGGTAAAGAGGGCGCTCAGGGCAAAGAAGTCCCGGGCACGGCGCCAGAAGGTTATGTCCTGGTACTTGTCCGGCCTGACCGCGATTATTTCCGCGCTGATTATTGCCATCTGTTCCATGATAATTCAACCGGCTACCAGAGGGATATTGTTGATTATGATTCGCGCTCTTTCGGGATGGATTACCCTGTACAACGGCCTTAACAAGGCCCTATCCGTCCTGGTATCAGCCTTGGCATATCTGGGAGACACAACAGTCAAGCTTGCTTGGGAGTTGAGCAGCCTATCATTACTCGGATACCTGATCACGCTTATTATAATGGTAATTTTTATCACCATAGCGGGTGTCAGGTCGTCGCCCCTATCAATAAAAAGGAGGTAAGGTATGAAGAGAATCTCTTTCTTCACTAGCTTTGGTCTGGTCTTTATGTTTATCGGCTTAGTATGCCTAAGCCCGCCTATCCCTGTTTCAAAGGCGATTGCGGAACAAGATCAGACAGAGTCAAAGATCTCTCCCACTTGGGTAAAACCTAATGAATGTCAGGATAATGGCGTCTTTGTGGGACAGGGCCGCGTTATCGGCCAGGATGAAGAAGTAAACAATGACGTGGTTGTTATCGGGGCAGATCTCACTATCCACGGCACGGTCAACGGCGATGCCGTATGCATCGGAGGGGATCTGGATGTTGGGCCCCAGGCCATAATCAAAGGAGATCTGGTTGACATAGGTGGAAGGTTGAATGTGGACAGCTCCGCCAAGATATACGGGGAACGGGTCAATCTCGCAGGATTCCCCTTCGATCTTTTAAAGGCCTTAAAAGGGGCAGTCAATAAGCAGGAAAAGGGTGTCCACCACTTCGACACCCATAAATTCAGCGAGAAAATGGGTTTCGCCGCCAGACTAGTGCGCTTTGTGCTTGACTGTGTCTATCTTTTGCTAATATTGTTTTTGGCATTAATCCTGACCGTTTTCATGCCCCGACATTTCAACAACATTGAAGAATACCTTAGCAACGAATTTCCCCGTTGCACACTTCTGGGAATAGCGTGCATGGTAGGAGTGCCGGTGGTTTTGTTACTTTTTGTTATCACCTTGATAGGGATCCTGGCCATACCGTTCTTACTCGTGGCCCTGGTGGTGAGCAGTCTAACCGGGTATATAGCCTTCAGCAGGATATTGGCGCGCAGACTTCTCCCTGAGAGGCATATCATGCTTCAGATCCTGGTGGGGCTCGTTCTTTTGCATAGTCCCTTATTGATCGGCGATTTGATTCTTCTTCCGGGCGGTGATTCTTATGCGATTATAGGTCATGTTTTCAGGGTCATTGGAAAGATTGTATTTTACGGTTTCAATTTTATAGGCCTGGGCGCGGTTATTTATTCGCACTGGGGCACAAGGGGCCTTATCCTGGAAAAGAACAAAGAGGCCGGTGATTTTTCCGGACCATCGTAAACGGAGAGCGGAGAGGGGGACGTCCATAAGAAACTAAATAACTCAATATCGCCAATAATTTCTTACCTTTTTACGGACGTTCCCCTTTAATTATAGCATTACAGCGAGTGATTTTAAGATCACCTGAAATAAGATGCGGGGAGGGGGTATAGCATGTTCAAAGATGTAAAGGCAGCTATTATCAGTGAACCCAACGGCCAATTCGTAATCAAGACCGTCCAACTGGATGATTTACGGAGTGATGAAATCCTGGTAAGGACCGAGGCCTGCGGCATATGCCATACTGACATCATCGCCCAGAATATGACTCCCCTGCCCGCGGTACTAGGACATGAGGGGTACGGAGTGGTTGAGGCCGTGGGATCTGCGGTGGATGGAGTCAAACAGGGTGACCATGTGATAATCTCCGCTCCTTTCTGTTCTACCTGTCCTATGTGTATGCAGGGAAAGACCTATATTTGTGAAAAAGCCCTGTCCTTAGGGTTTGCGGGCACTCGAATGGACGGAAGCCAGACCATTTCTCTTGATGGAAAATTTATATCAAGCGCGTTTTTTCAACAATCTTCGTTTGCCACCCACGCTATCGCGCTGGGACGTGCCGTGGTTCCGGTCAAGGAATACCATCCGCCGGCTATGATGGCTGCAATAGCCTGTGGGATTCAGACGGGAGCGGGGTCAATTTTTAATCTATTCAAGGTTAAAGCCGGCCAAGGGCTTGTTGTGTTTGGGGCCGGTTCTGTTGGACTTAGCGCGATAATGGCAGGGAAGGTTGCAGGGGCCTCGCCACTGATTGCCGTAGATATCATCCAATCACGGCTTGAGCTTGCCATTGAACTGGGAGCAACGCATGCTTTAAATGCCGGTGATGGGGATATAGCCACAGAGGTACGAAAGATTGCCCCCCATGGGATGACCTTTTCATTGGAAACATCAGGCAATGAACAGTCTTTTAATGACGCTATCACCTGTCTGGGGATGGGAGGTACGTGCGGTATTGTGACAACGCCCAATTTTGGGGAACCTTTTCCCTTCTCTCCTTTGCAGTTGCTGGATCGCGGTTCCTCAATCCAGGGCATTCTGCTGGGCAATTCAATCCCAAGGGCTTTTTTACCAAAATTGATAGAACTCAACCGGAAAGGACGGTTCCCATACGAACGCTTGATAACGACATATGATTTTAGTGATATAAACAAGGCCTTTGAAGACACCAAGGCTGGTATTACAATAAAACCGGTCCTCCTTTTCTAGCTCACCGGTTTCTTCTTTCCGATCCGTGTATAGAATTCCTCTGGAATATCTGATGGATCCTTGTAGAATACAAACTGACAGTGCTCCTTGCCGATAGGATCGGAGACGAAATGGCAGAACGCGAATTCCCCGGTGTTTTCTA
>CAYUYB010000204.1:0-5456 GCA_964449025.1 uncultured Desulfobacteraceae bacterium | reverse complement strand
CCTATAGGATCTGAGGAGTTCTTAACCGGATGGTTGAGACTTTAATGGGTATTACTATAGATAGACGTCCTAAAGGAAGACCTTGTAAAATGGAAAGCTAAACCATAGAAAAAATAGAATACGTCCCCATTTTAATTAAAAAAATTGAGGGGGAAGAGGAAAAGTGATATTTCAAGACCTGACCCTATAAAATTCAAGAATAAGACGTTCTATGTTCCGGGGTAACTGATAAATGTATTAAAAAATAAAATATTGTTTTAAAGGAGAGTTGTGGTTGAATTTCAAGACAGTATCTGACCCCATAAGATCCTTAAAAAGGCGTAGACTTACCTATGTATAAAATTATTATTTGTAGAATTAATAAAATTAGTTTATGATAAGCATAAGAATCTATAAAGACATACCACACGGATAATTAGTTGTTAATTTCTGAAACTTCACCTAGAGTCGTGCATAAACGAAATAGTTCGATTATTTTAAGTTCTACGTCATGGAGTGAACAAAAATATATAGCTTAATTCTCATAGTGCTTTATTTTTTAAAGTATAAGAGGAGCATAATGTTGATAGGTGGTCCAGAATTAAAAGTGCATCAAGCTTTGGAAATTCCAACGCAGCTTGCTAAAATTATTTCATATGCAAGAGAGAATGTCCCAGCTTATAAGGATTTCCCTAATGTAGATTCATTCTCGAGGTTCGGAGACTTTCAACAACTTCCATTGGTCAATGTAAATCAACTGGCTCAGGCTCCAGAAGATTTCAGATCGAAACGAGCGGACATCTTTCGGATTAGTTCTAGCGGAGGAACAACAGGTATCCCAAAAATTCTCTACAGAACCTACGAAGACCATCTGTTTAGCAGTAGAGTCGCAGCCGAAATGTTTAAAACTTCAACAATCAGTCACAATGATATCGTGGCTATACTTCAACCTTTTAATGTCTGGGGAATCGCATTCATTGCACTTGAAGCACTCAGATTTTTGCGAGCTACAGGACTTCCAGTAGGCTCCGTCCTTACTGATGAGCAATGTCTTCATTGGTTTAAAATATTCCAGCCAAGCGTAGTATATACCACGCCTTCCAGAGCAAGTACTATTGCGGACTTGATTTCTGAAACTCGGCCGAGTGACCTGAACTCGACTCCTCGTGCTTTCTTACTTGCGGGTGAACCAATTACAAGTCATATCCGTTCTAAGTTACAGAAAGTCTTTAAATCGGAGGTGTTCTCAATCTATGGTTCTGAAGAGACCGATGGGCTCGCTGCAGAATGTTGTTCTCATGCTGGGATGCACCTTGTAGAAAAGGGAATCATCTATGAACTTCTTGATCCAGAAACACTATCTCCAACTGATTCTCAGACAGGAATGCTGGTTGTTACGCCTCTTGGTTGGCGTGGAACAGTATTGATAAGATATGCTATAGAGGATATGATAGAGTTAGATTTTACCCCTTGCCAGTGTGGAAAACCCACTCCAAGAATCATCAAGATTCAGCGAAATACCCAAGGATTCTATCTTTGGGATGCACTCTATGTTACAGATGCTCAAATCAATAATGCAATTCAGAAACTATTTGGGAAACTATGTCCTTACCAATGTATTATAGAAGGTACGAAACCACCGCAGGTTCTCTTAGTACTTGTTGATGTACCGGAGGGAATCATGTCTGTGGAAAGTATGACAGCAAAACTCTGTAGCATGATAATTAACAGCAGTGGTGATCTGGCTAGTGCGTGCAATGCTGGAGAAGTCCGTGTAGTTGTGCAACATACTCGTCATAATAGATTCCGGAAAACCGAAAGAGGAAAGATACCGAAATTCTTATACAAGGAGCAGAATTAGACCATGCATGACCTAACTTGGCAACAATACAATCAGCTATGTAACTTTCAATATACAAACTTCCCCCAGGTCAGTCAGGAGTATATATATACTTACCCTGTTAACTGGGGTCCAATAGATATCCTCGATGTTTGGAAAGAAAGAGCTAAAATCTGGCAACCTAAACACTACTCGATCTACATTCACTTTCCGTTTTGCAAAGAAATGTGCCCTTTCTGCACATTTTGCCACATCCCTTGGAATGAGGAACTTGCCAGAGCATACATCAGTTGTCTAAAGAAAGAAGTATTAGTTTATGCGAATCACGCAAGGTTTGCAGATGTAACAATTGACAGTATTTATTTTGGCGGAGGGACTCCGTGTCTGATCCCTCACGATTTATTTGGCGGACTTTTAAAGATCCTACTTCAAGAGTTTCCTACAAGACCAGGTTTAGAAATCACTCTTGAATGTAACCCCGTAGATGTATCTATGAGTCTATTGGAAAATGTAGCCATTGCTGGAGTAAACCGAGTATCCTTTGGTGTACAGGCTTTCAGCGAGAAGCTCACGAGTATGTTGAGAATCAGAGACCGTAATCAAGCAGCTATTAAAGCTCTTGAACTTTCAGAAAAGGTGGGTTTCGAAAAAGTAGCTGTAGACCTTATGTATGGCATTCCTGGGCAAGAGGTTCACGACTTCATTACTGACATCGATACATCCATTGAACTGGGAGTAACAGGAATTAGCCTGTACTGGTTGGATATAGAGGGCTCAAGACTGGAGAAAATGATTTCAGCCCAGCCAACAGCTGAGGAAGCCAAGGAATTTTATTATGCCGGGCGCAAGTGGATTTTGAAAAAAGGATTTGGACAACAGGCTCAACCAGATTTCTTTAAGGGTAAAAGATGCACTTTTGTTGATGTCGCATGGAAGGCCCCTCAAGGTGGAAACATCGGTTTAGGGGCAGGAGCTACCACATTCTTTTTTAATGGCTATACATATGTTAATGTGAACAAGGTAACTGACTATATAAAATTGTTGCAAAAAAATAGGCTTCCCGTACTGGGTGGGGTTCAAGTCAGAAAAGAGCAGCTAATGGCGAAGTACCCGATTCTGGGATTCAGGTGCTTATCTGTTCCCACAGCTCCTTTCGAACAGATTTTTGAAGTTCCTTTTAAACAGCATTTTGCTGCAGCCCTTCAATACTTACAAAAGCTGAAACTCATAACGCAGAATGAGAAAGGATTTGAACTCACGGAGGAGGGTCTTTGGTATGTGGACAATGTGTCTCGTGAGTTTTATGGGCAAGAGAATGCTAAGATTGGACAGCCCTGGGCCAAATTCCTGGAACAAGTTCAAACACCTCCAACAAGGAGGATTTCCGAACTGCAACTTTTAAGATAAATATTTTAAGATAAATAATAGAAAGGAGGAAGTCATGGCTAAAGAAACATCGAACCATGCATTAGAATCGATTATGGAAATCTGGAAGTATGTAAGAGAGTTGACCTACAACTTTCTTGACCAGATTCCACAGGAAATGTTGGCGAAGAAGCTTCCCCGTCCGGCTTTAGACCAGATTGGGAAACATTTTCTGGAAATGGGTGATGTCACACTTTCGTATGCTGAGGGATTGAAAACCGGCATCATCAACTTTGAAAAAGTAAGATGGGAGTTCCCACCTTCTGAAGTCGGGTCAAAGGCTGCGTTAAATAAGCATCTTAAAAAGTCTGACAGAGCCCTGCAAACAGCCTTGAAGGCTACGAAGAAGGATGGTAAAAGAACATATGATCTTGGTGGTGAAAATCTTTCGCTTTATGATGTGATGACTTGGTTGGCACTGCATGAAATTCTCCATCACGGTCAGCTTGTTGCATATGGGTATTTCTTAAAAACAGGTTTTCCTGACTCTTGGGTCGAGCAGTGGGCACTCCCAATAGAAGAGAAAGAATAAGGGCATCTCCAAATGAATGCAACGCAAGAAAATCTTTGGTTAGAGTACTGGGAAGAGCGGAATGATGAGGTTTATAACTATGATGCAGAGGCTACGATTCTCGCATCCCAATTCAAAAAGGCTGGCGCCAAGTCCGTTCTGTCCTTGGGGTGTGGTACAGGTCCCTGCTTACGGCGATTAGCTCCACGTGGCTTTAAAGGAACTGGTGTCGATAGAGATCAATCGTTACTCGATATCGGAGAGAATTTTGCGAGGAAACAGGGCCATTTAATCCGCTTTGTTCGTACCGATATCAGAAGATTGCCAAATCTCGTGATGTTTGATGCTGCTTTTGCTATGCACCTGTCTTTCCCCGAGAGCGACTGGCTGAAAATCCTCAGGAGTTTGAATCCTCTCCTAAAACCTGGTGGTATCTTCGTAGCTGGTTTTGTGTATGCTGATAGTAAACCAAGAATAAGCATGAAGGGGGTTTCTGCCGATTTGTTTACCTTACCCTCTGGAAAGACTTTGGTGGAACTGGACCGCTACTTTGTAGAAAACACGTATTACCAATGCTCTATGATATTGATCGAAGAAACAGCCTCTGGGGTTCGATTTGATAGACGTATTATTAATATTTATTTCTTTTCCCAAAAGGCAGCAATCATTGATTTATTGGCTTCACAGGGATACACAAACCCAACCGAATTACGCGAGGATGATATTGGTTTTCCGGGTTTAAAGGCAGTTCTCTTAAAAACTATTTCTTCTGGAAGCATCAAAGGAGGTTAAAGTGCAAGACTTAAAAATAAACGATTGGAGCGCAATTCTTCTCACAACCATAATAATCATGATTATCCAATACCGACAGGTATCTAAGCATCACGGGGATGATTTAAAAAACATCATTCGGTCTTTCCGTAGTCAAATACACGAGCGAATTTTGTCAAACCTCCTTGATTTAAATCGCATTATGTTAGAATTTCCGAATGACATAAAAAAGGCTTTCAAAGGTTTTGCGAATTCATCCGTCGAAGATGTAAGGTGTCATTGCTATGTCTATGCTCTACTTGACCAATTAAACTATCTGGTTTTGCATGAAGACGTTGTTGATCCCTATGTCGAAAAGCATTTGAGAAAGCTTGCTAGTTTGCTTTACACCGAACCAAGGATGAGGAAAATATTCGATGAAGTGAAAGATCAACAGAGCGAGGCTTTAGTTACCTATCTTGAAAATAAAGTTAAACCGGCGACTTTTACTCAAGATGAATAAAAACAGGTAGACCAAACTTCAAATGAGCTTAGCATAATAAAGCAATAAGGACGTTTCAGCATTCCGTTGATAAGAGACTGGACATAGGATGTTCTGCTAATTGTATGACAGCTAGTACCTAAGTGATCTTATTTGATAATACTGGGCTGAAGTAGTGTTGTATTATGCTGAAATTGTACTTAGTGAGAATTGTGACCTTGATATTTACTATGGTTGGCAAGGTGGGCCAGAATGTGTAACTTGTGTTGGTGAGTCATCAAATATAATTAGTGAGTGTGGAGACGATTGTAGTGGGCCTGGATAAAACCAACTAATACAATAAATATTGATTAACTAAAAAGGGATCATTTCAGTTTAGTGGTCCCTTTTCCTTGACCTCAAAGTCAAGCAAAATTCCATAGTAAAAGCCGGACTTTTTTCCATAGTTG
>CAYUYB010000203.1:0-5460 GCA_964449025.1 uncultured Desulfobacteraceae bacterium | reverse complement strand
GCCAAGTTAGCAGCACCCGGGGATAAACTCGGACAAGCTTGATTATTTGCTAATTGACTGGGCCTGCTGGCCCTGTGACCTTGCTTTGTAAGCAGTTTGTAAAAAAGGCAAACTGAAAATGTCTGTTTTTCGTCGAATAACGACTATTTGCGTTAGCCATTTGGCTAATATATGCGTATTATACCATATTTGGCCCTGAAAATCAAGTGCAAAGTGAGATAAAGTGAGCTAAAGTGAACTAAAGTGAACTAAAGTGAACTAAAGTGCCTAAAGTTAAAAAGGTAAAAACGAGACAAGAATGTGGTTGATTTTGTTGTCCCGGTTAGATAAAAATGTTTATTCCACAGGATAAATCTAACGGGATAAACTTTTTGGTGGTATTTTTTAGTTTTCGAGAGAGATTTGGATAAAATTGGGATAATTTAGGGAATGGCGGCCCCGATGAGATAAAGCTTTGCTATCTCACGGGGGAAAGTGGGAATTACGGCTTTACTTGTTTTTATGATAAAACAATTTGGTCGAGCGTATTTCTATTGGTGGATATAATTGGGGCGATTTTTCTTGAAATTGTAATCCAGATTACGTATTTTTGGGCTTTCTTAGTTGTTAGGGATCTTATTGTTGATATGTCTAAACTGCTCGAACTAACTCACGAACGCCTTGGTTGGCCAACGAGACAAGAGATAATGAGGCCTAAGGGGGCGGGCCCTGGGATTATTGCCGACTTAGCGAGGCGTAAGCTGGAAACCGCCATTAGGCGACACGATGTCGATGTTAATGTGGGTGTATTAGCAGCTAACCCTCGCTCAAATAAGACGGAAGATCCGCTGGCCATCGTTTGCGACTTTGCAAGGGACATTCGTGAGGATGTCCTGCGCGAAACGCACAGGTTAGCGTGGAGCTTTTCTCACTCACCGATGTTGATAACGGTGGAGCCAACCTTGGTCAAGGTATGGACTTGTTGGAAGCGGCCATTAGAAGCTGAAGAAGATTTTGGGGAGTTATGTGTGGAAAAGCTGGAGGGAGGTTTGTTTAAGGAATGGTCGTTATCCACACAAGCAGCAAAGGCGCTACAGTGGATCGAACTGACTTCAGGAAGTTTCTTCAGAAAGCCAAAATATTCGAAATACTTTCATCGGGATCAACGCGCGGACCAGTTAATGCTTGAGGATTTGAAGGGTCTTCGGCAGCAACTTCTGGGTGCGGAGTTGACCGAAGATATTTGCCATGATTTGCTTGCAAGAATAATCTTTGTGGAGTTCTTATTTCAGCGGAAAGATTCTCAAGGGAATGCCGCGCTTAACGAGAATATTCTGAGAAGTCTTTATGAAAAAGGAATCTTATCGAAAGTTCACAAAGATTTAGCGAGCATTTTACAAAGTCACGGGGAGACTTACGGATTCTTTCGAGAACTCAATGATAGGTTTAACGGAGATTTGTTTCCCGGCAAGGGTGAAACTTCCAAAGAACGTGAGCGGGAGTGGAAAGCTGAAATGGAGAAAGTGGAAGAGAAGCATCTGAAGCTCCTAGCAGAATTCGTTCGGGGCCAGATGGACATGGGGACGGGCCAACGTTGCTTGTGGCCGAAATACGCATTCGATGTTATTCCTCTTGGGTTCATCAGTAGCATCTACGAGGAATTTGTGACTAAGAAGGAAAAGAAAGGTGAAAAAGAAGAACAAGCTGAGGAAGCGGTTGGGGTTCACTATACGCCCGGTTATGTGGTTGACCTGATACTCGATGAAGTACTTCCGTGGGACAGCAAAAAGTGGGATTTGAAAATCCTGGATCCCGCGTGCGGGTCGGGAATCTTCTTGGTGAAGGCCTACCAACGGCTTGTTCACAGATGGAAGAAGGCCAATGGTAAACCCGGAGTGGAGAGTCTACGGAGGATTTTGCTTGAGAATCTTTTTGGAGTTGATAAGGAGCGTAATGCTGTTCGAGTTGCGTCTTTCAGCCTGTATCTTACAATGTGTGATGAGATTGAGCCAAGGCATGTATGGCAGAAGAACATGCAGTTTCCGCGCTTGCGTGACAAGAGGCTAATAGAATCAGATTTTTTCAAAGAGGATAAAGCTGGATTCCGAACAGATCAAGAGCAGAACAAGTACGACTTGGTGATTGGGAACGCACCTTGGGGCAAAGGGACTGAGACCAAAGAAGCGCTGCAGTGGGCAAATAGGGAGCCACAAGAGACATGGCCTATCGCTAATCATAACATTGGCCCCTTGTTTATGGTCAAGGCCGCTGCCTTGACCAAGAAGATTGGACGGATCGTAATGTTGCAACCTGCAGGTGTAATGCTTTTCAATACAGAATCGACTGCAAGGAAGTTCCGCACTAAATTCTTTAAGACCTACAAGGTGGAAAAGATAGTGAATCTTTCTGCCTTGAGATTTGTACTGTTCCCAAGGGCAACCTCGCCAGCGTGTATTGTCAAGATGGCTCCAACACAACCTGAAGGCGGAGCTTTAAGTTATGTGCATCCGAAGCGTTCTCATACTGAAGAAGAAAGGTACAGAATAATAATTGAGCCCTGCGACGAAAGCAAAGTCTGGCCAGAGGAAGCGGCCCAAGACCCACTTGTTCGGACAGCGTTGGTTTGGGGCGGGCGACGCGACCTTGAGATTATGCGACGGTTGTGTCATGAAACGAGCTTAGAAGAACTTGAGCGGGAGGGTATAGTTAGGACAAGACGGGGCGTTGGGCGCGGGAAGAGAGTAGAGCGCCAAGATGAAATTGTTGGTATGCCCCTCTTGGATTCTCAAACTTTTCCAAAGGGTACGTTAATGTACCTTGACGCTGCGCAGCTTAACGTTAATAAGGATCCGTTCCTATATAAGGGACATTCTAAAGATCTCAGCGCATTCAAGCTCCCACAACTGATTTTGAAGCTCGGCTGGCGCAAGGACAAGGATGGGAGATTTAAGGCCGCACTTGTCAAATCGAACGTGGAACTTGGCCCTGTGATTTGCTCCTCGATATACATAAGCATGCATGCTCCAATTGAGTATGAGTCGCTACTTGAATCGGCTTGCCTTAGCTTGAATAGTATTATTGCTGTCTACTTTACGCTTCTATCAAGCGGTCGCTTTGCTTTCTACAGACCATCTCCAAATAAGGAAAACCTATTACGAATTCCAATTCCCAAGTGCAAGCGCGGTGTATTGAAAGAGATTGAGAGGATTGAGGATGTGGATGTGCGTGTGAAACAACTTTTTGGCTTCAAAGATTCTGAATGGGTCTTAGTCGAGGACTTATTTAATTATACACTACAGGACTTCAAGGGGGGCATGAATTCGCCCGGGCGTCAAACAACGCGCGCCGTGGATGGGGAACAAGAAGACCGAGAAAGTGAGTTTGTATTAAAGGCCTACTGTGAATACTTCAGACGCGTCCTCAAGGCCGGATTTGGACAGGACAAGCAAATATCAGCCACTATTTTTACAGAAGAAAATGAGGCGTCCCTGCCAGTGCGTTTGGTTGGCATACATCTTGAGACACCAGGGAAGGCATTTATCAAGCTGGAGAGCATTGATTCCCCAGAATTAATCAAGCGATTGAAAGAGTTAAATAAGAAGTTTTTAAAATCGCCGAGCGGACGAACTAATGGCAGCATTTTCTACCAGCGGGTTGCACGGATATATGATACTATTTCGATAGGTGGTAGAAAGGTGCCAACCATATTTATTGTCAAGCCAGATCAAGTGCGTTATTGGACAAGGTCTATGGCTATGAGGGATGCGGATGAAATAGCGGAAGATATTATGCTTTGGCGCGAAGGAGCAGAGTATAGGTAATGTGTTGAGGGAGAGATAATTGTTTGCAAGGCAAACCTATTCAAAGAGACGTTGGCCAAACACGCTAGAATTCAATTCTGTATTACGCAGTTGGAAAGCGGCTGGTACTACTGTACTTTTGGAACTCGTATGGAAGGGTTACGACCGCTTTTGTGAAGAGACTTTGTCGCAAGTTGATTGCTCCAAGGACGATGACGATTTAGAGAGAGACATTACACAACTCCTTGAACCAAAGATTCGTGAAGTAATGACCGGGTATGAACCTTTTTCTGTTCAGCATGGTCCCTATGAGTATGAGACTCGGCTTGGTGGACCCGCCCAGCCTCCTCAATACGACATCGCCTTTATATTGCTCTGCAATCCAAGAGTGATGTGGCCGTTGGAGGCGAAAGTATTGAAGACAAGTGGGAGCGTAGCTGCGTATATTAATGAAATAAAATCCAATTTTATGACTTGTAGATATTCACCTTTTTCCGACGAAGCAGCAATGCTGGGCTATTTGTTGTCAGGCGATTCCAATACTGTATTCAGTAATATTGCGGACAGGGGAGGCTGGAAACTGAGCACGCATGCGCATTTCCTTGACCGGGATCATAGAACTTCAGACCATAAGCGTAGAATTCCAGAGGGAAAGTCTTACCCTATAAAGTTTCGCTGCCACCATATAGTTCTTCAACTCCGAATTTCGTGAGCGGCTGGCCAATAGAGTAAAAGGGATAGACGTAATATTGGATGATCAACTGACAAGATCCTTCTTTGGGGAACTGAACAAACTCTTTTATGAGGACGGCGGATAATGGTTAAGGGTAATATAGTCCCCAAAGGCGGGGAGATAGTTATCTATCAGACCGGAGGCGGTCAGACAAAAATTGAAGTTCGTCTGGAAGGTGAAACGCTATGGCTCAATCAAGCGGGATTGGCGAAGCTTTATCAGACAACGAAGCAGAATATAAGCCTTCATATACAAAACCTTTATGACGAGGGGGAACTGTCGGAAGATTCAGTTGTCAAGGAATACTTGACAACTGCCGCGGATGGGAAAAAGTATAGAACGAAGCATTATAACCTTGATATGATAATTACCGGGACGAGGATATAATGAGCAAGAAGGCCAGGTAGTTTAGTTTTTAATTTTGAGTGTTGAGTTTTGAGTTAGGTTTGAGATTATATAGCATTTCTGTCGAACAGTGCCGAACCGAAGTTACAAATTCGGTGTGTTTTTATCGCCAATCGCCTGGGTAGGAGATAGATTCAGGTTGAATGCGAAACTTTCTGGACAGTCCATCGAGAAGAGTTTCAATTCTCTTTATCTGAGAGTCGGTCAGGGTCATGGTTTTGCCATCGGTTATAATGCAGATGCGGATAGTCTGGCTGGTGCCGTACCATTTGGGGCCTGGTATGAGGGGCCATTGCCTTTTCCATTTTTCTGTCGCCTGTATTTGTCCATCTTCGCCGCCATCGCCGTTACATAAACAGAAGTGGAAGTTAACATCGTCAGGACTGTTCAGGCCGCTGTGTGTTGCCAACTGCTCAATATTGCCTGATTTGGTGCCGCTGTAGTAAATCTCGATACGGTTCCAGCGGTCCGGGGACTGGGTGGCCGGTGAGGAAATGGCTTTTTGGACAGGGTCGAGCCGGTAATATGTCCAAAGAGAAAACG
>CAYUYB010000202.1:0-5482 GCA_964449025.1 uncultured Desulfobacteraceae bacterium | reverse complement strand
CCATTTCGGTTACGAAATCGGTGATGAATTCACTTACGATGGTGAGAAATTCGAAGGCAAGATCTGCAATGGCCTGCTAAAAAACATGGCCCCGGTACTGTGGGATACCGTTTTTTACGGATACGGGGACTATGACCGTATGCTATATTTGTACACGGGTCTTAGCGCCAGAGACCCGGGAATGAAGAGGTACGACGGCATCGGCTTTCGCCCTCTGAAAAAGGCGCCGGAAGGCGCTGATCCGAGGTATCTGAGAACCATATCAGCCGAAAAACCGGATGCTCTGATAAAAAGACCACGGGGATTTGTCTGTGACGATACACGAACCGGGGCGTATTTCGTCTGTGAGCCGGTCGGCTTGGCCAGCGGCGGAGACATGCTGACTCACTACAACCGGGCAATGAGTATCCTTGAAAAGATTAAAGACGCTCCCGGGATGACCATTGATGAAATACTGAACAAGTTTACCAAATGGGAACGGGAGGAGGTCTATCCTCCGATATATCCGATAAATGTGTCCCTGATGCTGGATGAGATGGCCGTGGTCAACTATATTGAACTAAGAGACGGGAGGGCCTATCCAAAAGACCCCCCGGTTTAAAACCAGATTGCCCTGAGAATTTAAGGAGTTAGTTTTCAGGTGACAATTATGGGCCCTTTTGTGATCATAATATTAGCCAACGGTCTTGCTTTTTTAGAACTCATGCCATCGAGGGACACACATTAACACATTAATTAATGACAGAATTTTCACGTTTTAACGTATATACTCTTTTGCGCTATGATCCTGACGTCTTATTTGTTAGGCATTGTCATGCCAGTCAACAAGGGCCCCTGAAGGGAGTTGCCAAAGGGCAATTTTAGTGCAACCATGACATTGAATTACCGAATAAGATATCCTCTGTGCTCTCTGAAACCCTGTGGTAAATCGTTTTTGGACAAAAGTGTGTTACGATAATAAGGCTCATGTGATGAGATAGCGTATCAAACCTTTGAAATTGCGCAGGACTAACGACCTTGGAAAACAGGGACTATAATCGGTTTCATAGATAGTGAATACATTAATAATATTCTGTAAAAAGGAGGCCCCTATGGTTCGTAGAAATTCATTGAAGGCCATTGTCGCCTTGGTGGCTGTTATAACGGTTTTGACCGCCTATGCGGGGGTGTTTGCCCAGGCACAAAGGCCCATGTTTCCTCAGGCACCTACAGTGACTTCTCCTGAAGTGCTGTCAGATGGAAGCGTCGTGTTCAGAATCCTTGCGCCTGAGGCCATTAATGTGGGACTGCAGAGTTCGGATATGTTCGGCATGCAGCAAAAAGGTGTGCCGTTTACCAGAAATAAAGAAGGCGTGTGGGAGGCTGCCGTCGATCCCGTGGCGCCCGGCGCATATCGTTACGTGTTTACAGTTGATGGAGCGTCGGTTGTGGATCCGCGCAATACATCTATTAGTGAATCCAACGACAACGTCTGGAGCGTGGTCTATATTCCAGGCGCCGAATTTATGGAGATAAAGAACATCCCTCACGGCGCTGTCGCGGAGGTATATTACTTCTCAAAATTCCTGAAAAGGCATCGCCGTATGCATATATATACTCCTCCCGGATACGAATCAGGCAACAAGAAGTACCCCGTTTTTTACCTATTGCACGGGGCAATGGATTGTGACGATTCCTGGACCACGGTCGGCCGGGCCGGCTTTATCTTGGACAACCTGATCGCGGAGAAAAAGGCCAGAGCGATGATCGTGGTCATGCCGGCCGGACATACCTCCAAAGGCTTCAGTATTGGCGGTGGTATCGGAAGGTCGGTGGATGAATTTTCCGGTGATTTCCTGAATGACATTATGCCTTATGTGGAAGCCCATTATCGTGTCCTTAAAGATCGGGGAAATCGAGCTATAGCGGGGTTGTCCATGGGAGGAATGCAGACTCTCGATATAAGCATGTCGGATCCGGCGAGATTTTCCTACGTTGGTGTCTTCAGTTCTGGCGTATTTGACATGTCGCGCGGCAACCCTGCCCAGGCTGCTTCACCTGATTGGGAACAGCGGCATCTTTCCATGCTCGATAATAAAAAGCTGAAGAAAGACTTAAAATTATTGTGGTTCGCGACAGGATCCGAAGACTTCCTGGTAGAGACGACCAGGTCCACGGTGGAAATGCTTGAAAAGCACGGTTTCTCACCTGTCTATAAAGAGACGGGCGGCGGCCATACATGGGCTAACTGGCGTGATTATCTAAACGAGTTCGCGACGAAACTGTTCCAGTAAGGCCCGAATATGGGGACAAGCGGATTTATTAAAAGTATTTTTTAAACGAGCTTGTGCCGGAAGCTAGACAACGCGGATTTGGACGCAATCCCGCATTTCTTCTATGGACAGATACAGATGATGATATCATTAAAGGGAGCCATTGCTTTTCGGTTATGGTGGTGGATAAATCCGCTCTGAAAGTGGCGCATGGCCTCCATATACACAAGGATCCCGAAGTCCTGGTAGCGCTCGGAATGGATCCTGATAACCCGAAGGATCCGGGAGCTGAACGGCCTTTCAAACACGCTCCGCGCGAACGTACGCTATTTCATTAAACCCTTGATATCCAGCTCCCCGTCTGATTCAAAAGGGATATAGCGAAGCATAGAATTACCTGCCTCCAATCTGAGTCGTCCTTTAATCCTGTACTTGAAAGCGCTCCGGTCACTTAACGCGATTAGATTCCTCACAATAGCCAGAGCGGAGGAATATACCTCAATTGGCAAAACAGCAGTTCCAAACGCGGGAATTTCAGTAGGCGTGCCGGAAACGCCTGATGCAAAATGGCTGTCATTGATCTCAAGGTCGCAGTTTATTCCTTTTGCAATAATAGCTGTTTCATTAGGATTTAAAACACGGAGTTGAACATTAAAAACCGCTTCCAGAGGCTTCAATTCCTTAACCTCGATGTTCACTATATGAATCACCGGAGTTTCCAGGCGTCTGTTGAGAGACGCGCATGAGGAGAATATCAACAGGAAAATCGATATAACAATTAAAATAAGATTCGGTGTTTTTTTAAGGGATGCCATCTTATTACCTCTCTGCCCGCTCCGTATAATTTTTCATGGCCCGTCGACCCTAAAGGGGGATGGCCCATACCAGATCCTAAACAGTTCAAGCCTGTGTTCCCGTAAAAGGCCTAATCCCCGAAGTGGTGCGCGGGCAAATCTTCGGTATATAAGACATCGTGCACCCTTTTTAATTCATCCATAATCGAAATCTGTTGGGGACACTTTTCCTCGCACTCACCGCATTGCACACAGGCCGACGCCCTCTGTCCTTCCGGGATCAGCATATTGTACTCAAGTTTCGGAAACATCTCGTCTCCGAACAGATAATAGTTGTTAAAGATATCGAAATTGGTGGGTATATTTACTCCGTTCGGGCAGGGCATACAGTAAGCACATCCGGTACAGTTAACCTGCAGCATCTCCTCGTATTTCTTCTTTACTTTAGCGATCAACTCAATTTCATCGGCACCCATGGAACAGGGGAGGGCATTTTCCGCTGTGTTTATGTTTTCCCTGAGCTGCGCCATGGAATTCATGCCGCTCAGGGCGAGGGATACTTCCGGCTGGTTATAAACCCACCTTAAGGCCCATTCCGCCGGGCTTCTTTTTTGGCCGGCAGAATCCCAGAGCGATTTTACGGATGGAGGTATGTTGTCGGTAAGCCTGCCTCCTCGCAAGGGCTCCATGATCACCATACCGATGCCTTTCCCCGCAGCATATTGGAGGCCCTCTTTGCCTGCCTGACGGTTTTCATCAAAATAGTTGTATTGGATCTGGCACATGGCCCAGTCATAGCTGTCAACAATCTCCTTGAATATTTTTGCATCGTCGTGGAATGAAAACCCCGGGTACCTTATCCGGCCGTCCGTCCTTAATCTGTCCAGAAAGGCTAACGCATCATACTCCTTCATAAGGGACCAACCGGGCCGGTTTAATCCATGGAGAAGATAAAAATCTATATAGTCCGTATCGAGTCTTTTTAACTGTTCATCAATAAATCTTTCCACATCGGATCTCTTTTTTACAAGCATCACCGGCAGTTTTGTCGCGATGTAGACCTCATTACGGTAGGGCCTTATCGCCCTGCCCAGTATCTCCTCGCTCTTTCCCCCATGATAGACGTACGCGCTGTCGAAGTAATTGATGCCATTCTCCGCTGCGTAAACGAGGAGGCTTTCCGCTTCATCCACGTTGACGGGTCTTTCCATTAGCGAGAGGTGCTCATATCCCTCTTCGATCACAGGCAGCCGCATGCACCCGAATCCAAGGGCGGATACCTCAATACCGCTTTTTCCAAGCCTTCTGTATTGCATTGCTTTACTCCTCTAATAATTGCCATTTTTGAGATGTGTCGGCACCGCACAGATATTCTTAAACCAGATTCCTGTTTTTGTCTTTTCATTATCTTTGGAAATGCGGTGAATTATTTTTCAATTCTATGATCTTTAATAATCTTATGATAATAGTTGAGAGCCCAACGATAAATAGGGTCATCATCTTTAACGAGTCGCATTACCTTGTCAAGATTCTCAAGGGCAAGCGCCTTGTTCTCAAAGCCCTCCCAAAGTATCTGAGCCTTAAGCAATAGAGCCTCAGCAAAATCTGGATCTTTTTCAAGTACTTCGCTTATTATGATTATGGCCTCTCTGAATTGGCCTTTCCCTTTGCTGAACCTGGCCTTCGCTAAATCAGCGGAAAGCTGTTCTCGGAGATCGGTCTTTTTCGAAATCCAGCCTGATAATATCCCTCCGAAGCCGGAACCGATCCTTTCTATGGTGTAACTGTAAAGGACACACAATGGGACAGCGCATAACGTAAAGATAAATACATGTTTTAAAGTGAATAAATATGATCGAGTTGAAATCCATATTACAAACAATGCAGAAAAACCGGATAAAACGCAATAAATAAACCGGATCATGAATCCCGTCTTTATTTCTTTCTTTGGCTTAATTCTAAATCTGTTCATATCTGTATCAGACATCCTTCGACCGTTTAACTGGCAAATTAGTCTTTGAATTCCAAGAGAGGGTCGCGTCTTCATGGAAGCGCTAAAACCGCTATTCCGGCCAAGTTGGCGTATCGTCCCCGTCAAGGCCGACTTCTCGATACAGGTGTTTATAGAAGTCCGGTCTTGGAAAATCAGATCGAGTTTCCAGGAAGGCGTGATCGCGATAACCCATTTTCATTTCGTCGAATGACCTTATCTGACCGATAAGATTCGCCATCTTCTTGCCGGGTAAAGAGAGGATGATCTCATCTTCTCCCACGTTAGCCCTGCCGACCTCGCCCGGATCCGGCAGGGTAACACATGATTGACCGTATAACGCGGGAACAACGGCGAATGCGCACGAAGCCACAGGATAGATCGGCGTCTGTATGAACCCTTCACCGATAAAGCTCAGGACATGAAGCATGTGTCTCAACTGCCCA
>CAYUYB010000201.1:0-5487 GCA_964449025.1 uncultured Desulfobacteraceae bacterium | reverse complement strand
CAACTTCGACTATCAGTTCAAATTTCTCGGGATAAGGGCTATTCGCCGTAATTGGCTCCAGTTTGGCGTGTACGCCACCCTCGCGAAGCCTTTTAAGAATATAGTTGGCAGCCTGATCTGCTTTTGGCTGTGTCTGTATTCCCGAATGAATGCCATACCCAGCGATGTCGCAAAGATCATGGAGCATCTCCATGACCTCTTCTGCGGGCTCGACGTGTCTAGAATCCTTCCCACGACGTTTCTCGGCAGATGCTGTTCTAGGGCTACAGATAGATAGACCTGCAAGTAAGGGAAAAACATGGGAAAGCATTATGAAAAAATTCCTTCTGTTCATACGTTACCTCCTTTTCCTAAAATACTTGAGAGAATTGTCCATTAGTTGCCAGTAAAATACTTAGCCAGGTTCGCACTGCTTCCCTGCCCGGAAGCCCCGGATACTCAGACTGAAACATACCCTGCGATCTGGGTTCGACACCCATGTTCATAAGCCACTCGTTATTCACAAACATTCCCCGGGCAAGAGCTTTAATGCTTTCCTGATCTCTTAACCCGTAACATAATGCAGTAATGTAATTGACTTTTGTTTGTACAACAGGTGTATAGTTTTGCTATCCATTTATGATGCTTCGTTTCAGATCCAGTATAATCTCAGACTTATTGAAACCAAAGCGGAGTATAAAACCAAGGAAAATTTGCTGTCTTTATACAAGAATCACCGCGCTTCAATAATCGGAAGCGTGAGACACGATCTGTGTGTTGAATCGCGATATATCGTAACTTTCGGCGCGGGATCCAGCCTGGGAGTCGTCCGGTCTGTGAAATTAATCACCAGCCGTATGCGATGCCCGGCCTTGAAAATCATTGATATAGGCAATATATCAAATTCGAGCTCTGCCGGTTGACCTGCTACAAGGGGGGTCACGTCCTGCTCATAGAATCTGTGCCATGGTAATCCGAGATTATTATAGGGCGGATCCTCAAGCTTTCTAAGGGAGGCCCTGAGCCTCCCGTGGATATTATATGATGTAACTGCCCCGTCCGGTCCGACATCCTGGATAGTCGCAATAAAGTCTCCATCAGAAGCGGTAGAGGATACCCACAGGTTGATCGAGGGATGACCCGTAACCTGAATATCCCCGCTGAGGGGAGTAGTCTCGTATATGAGTCCTCCGGCCGGCATTTTGCCCCGTGGAGCAAGATCGTATGAGACAGTCGTTTTGTCTTTCTGATCAGATCCCGTAGGCTCCACTGTGCTCAGTGAACCATCACCCAGGTAGTATTTTATTCTTTTTTCATCGGGCAGAGGCCATTGACTGGCCGAACGCCACTCGGATCCGGCCGGGGCATTATAGGTGTAATAATATATACGGTCTTCATCCATTATACCGTTGTCAATACCCTTGAGCCAGTAATCGAAGAAACGGCGTTCCTCGATCGTGATGTCAAACCCGGTATTTTTTTCCACTGCAAGCCAGCCGCAGTGTCCTTCGGGTCCCACGATCAGTTTTGCCGGAGTTTTTACGTTGTTGAAAGTAAAGAACGCGCCGTGTTTGGTTGTCCCTTCGTCCCAGTTGGCCGCCAGGTACATGGCGATTCCGGAAGAGTTGATCTTGTCCAGATAGGTATGGGGACTGCTTTTGATCCACCATGGCTGGGAGGATGGATCCGTGATCGCCTCGGCAAAACTGTCGCGGTATGGGGTGTAGCCCGGGTTTTCAACCGTTCCTTCATGTTCCGCAATGGCTTCTTTCAGCATTGACCTATCAGCGTCATCGTCCACCGGTACGGCCACCGCATCGCGGGCTTCCCTGGACGACATAGCCATGGTACTGGTACCTTTGGCAGGTGCCATACCACCAGGCACACGAAACGGATAAACATCATACTCACAGCTCATGGGGAACACTGCCTTCAAATGAGGAGGCGCTGTGGTCGCCGCCTGCATCTGACTGCCTCCTGTGGCCGAACAGCCCCACATGCCGATATTGCCGTTGCTCCATGGCTGCCGGGCAAGCCATTCGGTGATATCGTATGCGTCCCTACTTGCGGCAGTGATCCATTCGCCCCGGTTATACGCCTCGTTGTGTCCGTATGAGGCATACAGGCCGCGAAAGTCCACAGTGGCTACCACGTACCCATATTTCACCAGCCCCCCTGCTGTCCCGGGATAAGTATCAACTGTCATTGCCCCCTCGTTAAAGGAATGCCTGCGATTATAAGGTGTATGCATCCATATAACGGGAAGCGGGGTTTCGATTACTTTTCCGGTAGTTTTATCCCTTGGACGATATATATCCATGGCGAGCTTTGTGCCGTCACTCACCTGCACATACTGAGAGGTAATCTCATATTCATCGTCAAAAATAGCCTCGCTGAAACCTGTATATGCACCCGGCCTGGAGACGCGCTTTGCCGTGGATGAGTTATTAACTAGAATCTGTCGTATTGTTTCATAGGGCCTTTCCACCGCATGGCTATCGATATCAAAGAACATGGTACTTCGTTTTTCTTTTGAATAGGCCGGCCAATGTGGTAACCCTTTGGTATTTGGATTGCCGGTACGTGCGAAGGCAATCCATACCGAACTCATGAGATCGGCCATGCGCTGGGGTTCGGGTCCGGGGCCGACCATGCTTCGCGTAGCCTCTACATTGTCGAATACCAGGGGGACGTCCAGGGCGTGATGCGCTCGGAGCCGTCCATTGTCCGATAACGTTTCCCAGGCCATTAAATAGACATAAACCGGTGCTCCTGCCAGCGCCACTTTTCGTTCCGCCTGGAATACCGTCGCAATAAAATAACCCTTAAAGGAGTCCGTGGCTACAATGAGGTCGGTTGGAGAGTAATCCGGGAAGGCCGAACGCAGCGCAGGGACCAATTCATCGGCTTTTCCGGGCAGGACCTCGCGGACATGTTTAATGAACTCTTCTTCTGTGTACTTTCCGAATTTCGGATCGTTCCCATGGAAAATAGCCATTTCATCCTTGTTTGAACCGATCATCAGCGGTACATCGGCTGAAATTGCTGGAGCATCGGGTATAAAGGGCCTGCGCTTAAGGGCGATACCGTCCACACAGGGGACAAAACCCCCGATGGGTACTGTAAGCTGTCCCGATAGAGATGGAGGAGAATGGGGCATCAACGGTTGAGCATCAAAAATCTTTTTGGCATCGACGCTCATGAGAGCTTCGACATCTCCTTCCGCGATTCCCATGTTTTTCAGGAATTCACGCCCCAGTGCGACTGCATCGGCCTTTGAAGGTGCGTCCAGTCCTGATCCGCTTTGAATAATCGCTTTATGAAAGAGTCCTTTAGCCGGATCCATGGCCATAAGCATGGCTACCTTCCGTCCTCCTCCACTTTCACCGAATATAGTTACATTACCGGGATCGCCCCCGAAGCGCTTGATATTGTCCTTTACCCACTTAAGACTCATAACAATATCAAGCATACCGGCCTGCCCTGAAGCAGCATAGTCAGGACCCCACTCTTCACCGAGCTGTAGAAAGCCGAAGACATTCAAACGATGGTTTAACGTGACTACGACCACATCCCCTTTGCGGGCAAGATTTTTGCCGTTACAGAAGTCATCGCCTCCTGATCCGGCGGAAAACCCCCCTCCATGGAGCCAGACCATGACCGGACGTTTTCGATTATCCAGTCCGGGGGTCCATACATTAAGAAACAGACAGTCTTCATCCTCTTTCTGCGCGCTGGTTACTGGTCCGCCAGGGCCTGAACCCTGTATTGCCCTGTTACCGTAATCATAGGCGTCTGCTGGTTCGGTCCAGGGAGTTGGAGGTATGGGCGGTTTGAATCTCAATTTACCTACAGGAGGGGCAGCGTACCGGACACCTTTAAAAATATAGATCCCGTCCTTATTAAGACCCCGAACAGGGCCGTTTGATGTCTCCACCAGGTTTGATTCAGCCCCTGTCTGTGGGGATTGAACATCGGACTTGCAGCCCGGAATCATGGCTAAGGCCGTGAAAATTGTTGCTGAAAAAATGTATAAAGAGTGATTTCTTTTTGGCAGGTTCATAGTTTCCTCGTTTTAAAATTCAAGATAAGGTGTTTAAATATAAAGAACTGCATTAGTTTTGTTGATTTGTTTTAGTAGTGAGTATTTTATAGGCAACTTACGTCAAATAATGTATATAGGTATACAAAAGACTTAATTGTGTCAATAAAATTATCGGCCTGTGATGAAGCGGGGTGATATCTTTCTAAAACAAATACCCCTTTCAGACCTGGGAGTAGGAATAAAAGAAGTTGGGCAAATGGAAATTAAGGTCCTCACCGAAAAAGAGAGCTATAAATCTATCGTGACATTAAACTATAAATAATCATAGTCATGGAGTAAATGAAGACGCTTTAGACACAATGTGATGAGCTGATTTCCTGTTGACACGCAAAACGGAACTTCATGTATTTCATTGCTAAAAATGGAGTTAGGTATTGCATGTCAATAAAATGATAATCCGGATCAGATCCGGGATTAATACACCGATAGACGTCCCACCTACAAAACCCCCTTTCCCTAAAGAAGGGAATATGGATTGTTATATTTATACTGAATATATTACCATTATTTTCGAGGCCCATACACGGGCAAGGGCATTCCGGCTTCCAACGCACCCAAATCCGGGGCTTTGCCGGTAAAATTATCATTTACGTTTGGAATAATGTACCCCGCATCAATTGTAGACGCACCGTCAACTAGCTGAAAATCGGATGGCTTCACATCATAATAAACCTGGGTTGGCGATTTATAATCCGGTGCTTTTACATTTTTAAAAACATTAAAATCAATCAACATACTATGCCTATCTTGGCCTGTAGCTTTTTGAAATTGTGCCAGATCAGCAAATCTGCGGACCTCCTGTTGATTGGCATAGTCTTTCAGTACTTCAAATGGCGGTGAATTCCATGCAAATGAATAGGATGCTCTCGGGTTGGGGCAAAAACCGTTATAATCGGAAGATGTGTAGTTGGTAAACGTATCGACTGAAAAAATCGCTTCTTCCGGCAACCAGTCCAAAATCAGATTGTTTCGGAAATGGTAGTTAGAACCCAGACCAGCCATCACTTTGGAAACAGAGGTATTATGATAATAATGAGATCCCGATGGATTTGATTGATGTTTAACAAAGCCGGATGAGCTGCTATGGTAGATAATATTGCGTATAAAATAAGCCGGACCCCCGTAAAGGGTTTGGGAACTCAGGGCAGATGACGCCCCATCGATACAAAAGTTTCGCAAAATCCGGCCGTTATACATGATGCCATCCGCTTCAATAGCGTTATCATGGACATTTCTAATAATATTATTATAGATGTCAATAGAGACGAACATTCGATCCTGTTTCAACACTTCTTCCACGGGATAGACATCCGGGTGGCCATAAGCCGGATATCCTTCCGGCACACCATATGTGGCATGGCATATACCGTTGTGAAAATTGGCCACGTAGTTATGGCAGATAA
>CAYUYB010000200.1:0-5566 GCA_964449025.1 uncultured Desulfobacteraceae bacterium | reverse complement strand
GGATATGGATGCCTATCAACTCCCGGACGCTAAAGGCTTTACTTCCATGGCCAGGGAGCTTTCAGGGGTCACGGATGAGGATCTGCAGCGCATCCGGGAGGAGATCCTGGGCACAAAGGCGGAGGACTTCAGGGCCTTTGCCGATGTACTGGATTATGTAAGGACTGACGGCCTGGTAAAGGTGTTAGGTTCGCAGGAGGCCATTCAGGAGGCCATGAAAGAACACCCGGGATGGCTGGAGATAATGAAGGTGTTATAAAATCAGGCGGAAGACGCAAGGTGTAGGGCGGAAAGGGAAAAGAGGCAAAAGAAGACAAGCGCAAGGAGGAAAGAGGAGGCCGTTTTCATCGGTTCGTTCGGAGAACGAACCCTCAAGGTTTCAAGTTGTAAGGTGTTAGGTGTTAGCTGTAAGGTTTTAACCATAATCCCTAATCCTTAGTCCCTAATCCACTCACGCCTTACGCCTAACGCCTCGCGCTACATGGCTCGCCGTAGCCCGGAGCCTCTTGACCGGGCGAAGGCGGCTGCGCTATGCCGCCAACGCTCTCAACGCTCCTAACGGTGCTAACAATCAAACGGTGCTAATGATAGTGCATGTCCCCAGGACTATGGTCAGGACCGCGATGCATAATTTTAAGTTGCGCTCGTTGATTATCTTGACGCTCTTGGCTGAAAAAGGTACCGAAAGGATGGCGCCTGCCATAATAAAAGGGGCCAATTGCAGGTCCAAGGCCTCCTGGGAGATTAAGAGATAACTGGTAATACCCACGGCGCAGGTCAGGCCTTCAGCCAGAGAGGTTATCCCCACCGCGCTCTTTCCCTCCACACCCGAAAGGATCTGGCCGCTCGTAACAACCGGGCCATAGCCGCCGCCGCTTATACCCTTGTTAAAGGAGGCTAACAGCCCCAGGCCTATAATCTTCTTCCATGAAAAATCAAAGGTTTTGTTGAGACATATAAGGATAACGATCCCCATGGCCAGAACCAGGATGCCGATATACAGCTTTACCCACAACTTGGGCAGATTCACCGCCAGGAAAACCCCGAGCACCGTGCCTGCGATGCTGCAAGAGGTCAATAGCAGGACCACCTTCAAATGCCTGGGAATGCCCTGCTTAAAGGCCTCGATATGGCCCAGCTCTCCCAGTCTCTTATTGATCACCGAAAGGTTCAGGGTCTTTGGCCTGAGATTGACGTTGCCCTCACGATGATGAAGGAATCCGGCCAGTAGCCCGCTGAACAACTCCGATATTAAGATTACGGGTACAATATGTAACGGGCTGTACCCCATTATTAGCAGTAAGGGCGCCAGGGTCGTGCCATAGCCCATACCCAGGGTGGAATCGAGATATTCGCAGACAAATGCCAGCATTACCAAGCCGGCAATGAGTCCCCAGGATAATTCCAACATTATTCAGCGCTCCATATCAACAAGTCTGGTTCGTCCGGTTAATGAGTACGCTAGTTAATGATATCTAAATATTCTGCGCTATATGAGCCTTGGGGTTCTCCTTCAGAGCTTTGAAAAAACCAGATTTTATGCCAATTTTGTCATTGCGACGGAACCCGCCCCTACAAAGGCAGGGGCCGGAATCCGGTGTTTTCTTTCCCCGTCATTCCGGACTCGATCCGGAATCCAGAAGAAACCATCATGATCAAAACCTCTGGATCCCCCGGTCAAGCCGGGGGATGACGGTTGTGGTGGATACCGGTTTTCGCCGGGATGACTGAATAACTGCATTCTGTCTGATGAACCACAAGTTTGACGGATAAATCACACTAGATCTGAAATCTTCAACTGCTCTACCTTATCCGAGATATAATCTCTGATCTCTTTAAAGACCCTCATTAATTTCTTCTCTTTCTCCACGGGCGTGTGCTCAAAAAAATATTTGCTCACAACCAAGGTGGGGGCCAGGGCGCCGTCCATTAACCTTATTATCTCAGCCAGGCTTATTAATCCGGCAGGCCTTGCCAGTCTATAACCTCCGCCGCCACCTGTCTTGGTCCTGATGTATCGCGCCTGTTTTAAAGACGTCACTATCTGCTCCAGATATTTCTTGGAAATATTATATTGTCTGCAGATATCTTCCATCTTGACAAAACCATCCTTTTCATTGCGCGCTATGTAAATAAGTGCCAGAAGCGAATATTCGCTTTTTGTGGTTAATTTCATTATGCCTTCTCCTATATTTTGTCTATAGATTTAATAGACAATAAACAAACAGTTGTCAAGAAAAACAGAAAATAAAAAAGAGGACAGAGAATAGGGTGCCTCTTTCCCTTTTCTGTATCCTCTTTTTCGCGTTCAGCTTTCAGCTCTCAGTTCTTTTGTCTTTCCTGTTTCCTAATCTCTCCCTTTTAGCCTTGAACCTTTGATCATTTATCCATTTGACCAATCAACCAATTATCAGCTTCCAATCCTGTGGGGCCTGTCCGCCTGAACAGGCCGCTTCTCTCCTCCCCTCTTAGGGTAATCCCCTAACACTTCCTCCCCCTTTTAGGGGGAGGCCAGGGGTCTCTGTTTGACCGGTTCGTTCGGGGAACGAACCCTACATAAACTTTCCGCTAATTCGTCTCTATTCTTTTTAGCTTTCCGCCTTTAGCTCTTTTCTCATCCTCTCACCTTCTCATCGTCTGCCTTCTGTCTTTCTTACCTTCTTATCTTCTTATCCTCTGACCTCTGACCTCCGTCCTCTGATCTCTGTCCTTCTGTCTTCTCTATTCTTTAATCTCCTCCGCCTTCGCCTTGAACCTTGAGGGCATAAGGTCCTTTGCAAGGCTGAACAGGTCCTGCCAGTGCGCTACGGTAGCGCCCACATCCCTTGTCCATGGAGATATGCCGTAATTCAGGATCCGGGCCGAATCATGGTCCTGGAACATACGTATGGGCAGGCTTAAATAGATACCCTTATGATTGTATCCCTTATTGTAGTATGGCTCAATATCATCGGTGTCCGTAAATGTGACGAATATGCCCGCCACCGCGCCAGTATCATACTGTCTGCTTATGTCCAGCTTGAATCCCACGTCTCCCGCCAGAAACCGTCCGAACTGGGCCTTAAACGTCATATCCAGGCCCTGGTAATAATAGTACGCGTTGCCCAAGACACTGTAAGGGCTGAAGTCCATCAACTCAAAGGCCTTTCTAGCCACCCTTTTCCTCAGCCAGTCCCCTTCAACGCCTAATGCCACGGTTCCTTCACCGGGAAAATAAAGGACCTCGCCGCCCGCGCCAGCGTACATCCTGTCAAAATAGCCCACGGTCACCCGGCCGAAGGTCCTGTTTGAGATATGGAACACCTGACTCATCAGCAGCCGGTCAAAGGAACGATACTCGCCCATGTATTTTGATATATCGCTCCTTATAACATCATCGGGCAATACCTCGCCCGTAGCTGAATACACACTCGAATAAAGGGGTATGGAATAACGGGCATAGGCCGAGGCCCCCTTCCACAGGTCCGCCGTAACATAGGGGGCCACGCCGACTGAATACTGAAAAAAGCCGGAGGGGTCATTCCAGTATATATCAAGGTCAGGCTTGATGCTCAAATCGTACTGGAATCCCTTGTCTTCACTGTATCTTATATAATCTCCCGCGCCGGATTCCACTGTCCTGCTCGCGATCTCCACCTTCATCAACCTACCCATGAACAGGTCTTCCGAGATCTCGCCCAGGAGGAATTTATCCAGGTGATCGGGGCCAACAGACACCCTCAGGATGACAATACCCTGTTTCTTGACCACGGCTACCAGGTTATCTGTGTCTTCAGGGGAATGGAACAGGAGTATCCTGAGCACCCTTCCCACTGCCTTCTGGTTTGACAGGTACATGCTGTTTTCAAATTCGGCGATAAGGTCTTTTCCGTCCGTATACACCGCGATATCTGAAAAACCCCCCTCGTGAACCGCGTCATAGACCTGTTTTACCATCTCTTTCCGATCCCTCTGGTTAAAAGGCCTTCTATCCACAGGGACCAGGGGCGGGGGATCGGCCCTCTGGGGGAGTACCTGAGCGCCCAGCAGGGACTCTACATGGAGCATCAGGCCCAGGGTATCGCCCCGCTGATATGAGATCCCCAGGTCCACGCCAGGCAGGATATTGGCCCTGAGCCCCACATTCACAGGGGAATCAGCACCTTCTGGCACGGCCCTGGCGGATGTTTTATCATTCTGATACTTTATGGGATTATACTCGGCCATAACCAGAAACCGGTCGGTCAGGGCAAGCTCGATCCCCCCGAAAAGACCATAATCATCCGCGAAGGACACGGACGGCCCGCCTCTTAACCTCTTGCTGGCTATACCCACGGTGATATCGACGGGGTAAAGCTGGCGACTTATGACCAGATACTCGCTGGGGAAGAGGCGGGTCCCCCAGAAGTCCTGCACGCCGATGGCTATGGCCGGAAGCCCCCTTGACTCCGGTATCAACTGGAATTTGACATCCAGGGCCTTGTCCTTGTTGGCGCCGTATTCTGGAGTTAAGGCAGGGATATTGGTTATCTCGGTCAGCCTCCCTGAGATCTCAAGCCCGGGCAGGACACCCATGCCCGCGGTGTACCACCTGTAGGGCAAGGCCTGGGCCGCTCCGAACCTCAGGACCCCGTCCTCCAGTATCCGGGCGTTGGGTGTCTCCATAAGGCCTGTGCCGCCCCAGTTCGCGGGGTTATTAAACGGCCGGTCCCATGAAAAGGCATCCCCGGACACCATCAGCCACAGTAGTATAAGCGCAGCAAGCGACTTCAATACGCGCATAAAAAATTACCTTGGTACCTTAATTAAGAAAACAGAATAGAGAAAAGAGAATAGAGCGTTTATTGCTCCCATGCCTATTTTGTATTTCTTCTTTTCTAATTTCTATTTCCTCTCACCTCCCTACTCTTTCCTCTTTCCTGTTTTCTTTTTCCCCTTTTCTATTTACCCTCTCCCTATTTAACCAATTGTCCACTTCCAATCCTGTAGGGCCCATTCTCCGAATGGGCCGTGTTTGAAAGGTTCGTTCCGGGGAATGAACCCTACAAAAACATATAGGAATCTGTAGGGCCTATTCGCCGAACAGGCCGCTTCCCTCTACCCTCTTTTCTGGTTACTCGCTACTCTCTACTGTTTCCGTTACTGCGTCTTCCCCGCTTGCCTTGAGGAAATCACCCAGGTACATATTAACAAGGACCTGTTTTGAGTAGACCAGTTTAATCCTTTCCAACAACTCATCATCCGAGATCTTGTTCAGCACGGGATACTTTTCCCTCAATTCCTCCAGGGCGGAATCTTGGTCAACCTGCGCAAAAGGGATCTTGAGGGCCTCCTGCAGGGTCTTGTCTATCTGTTCCCAGTCCTCATCTCGATCCAGCATCTTGGTCCACTGATCACCCTCTAACCTCCAGGACTGTCCTGTCCACTTGTCGATCTTGATGGTGGAAAGACCGGTCTTATTGATCTGATATCTGGGCGCGAAGTAGTGAAAATAAAAGAACGCCAGAATCAGCCCTATAATAAGACCCAGCACAAGAGATTTTTTATTGCTTTTCATTTTATTTAACCTACCCTTTTTAACTAATTC
>CAYUYB010000199.1:0-5622 GCA_964449025.1 uncultured Desulfobacteraceae bacterium | reverse complement strand
TAATAGTCCTGGTCCTTTTCCTTGCAATTACGGTCGCGTTTCCACAATTAAGTCTCTGGCTTCCGGGAATGATGCTCGGAAAATAAATGGCGGGATCTTTTTTTTAAAAACGAAAAAAGCGAATATCGAATATCGAAAAGGGAATTTCGAATTATGAAGTTTAGTCTATTTCGATATTCGATATTCTGAAATCGCTATTCGATATTCTTTAACGTTTTGTCTTAAAAGAGATCTACATATATGATAAATACCCTTTTGAGAAGATTCGGCAGGATCCCCAATCAAAAAAATAATATACAGATACTTTTGAACGTTATTAAAAGATTACAGGTTAGGCTATTTCAAAACATCCTGTAATCCCATTTCCTCGATTTTTTCCTTCGCGATTGCCCCTGTTTTATAATCAAAACTCATAGCCTCGTAAAATTGCTTCTTAAGATTCTCAAAATCAAAGGTTTTATCCTTAAATGGACCGACCTTAAACGGAGGATCACCCGCCGCGCGGGGCGGGATTTTAAAATCGCCGGGTTTAAATCCTTCTCTCAGATTAAACGCATGAAGCATAACGGTTATCCTTTCTCCCGCCTTCAGCATTTCTTCCACAGTCATATTCTTCCATCCCATTATGGACTGCATCAACTCGAGCATGGGATAATAGGAAACAGAATCTGCTGTGAAAAGGCATAAGCCGACATTATTAATAAGATGCTGGTATGACCTGATCTTGGCATGAGTAATCCCCCTGCCTTCATATGAAAATTTATCAAAACTATCAGGTAGTCCCATCATCTGCTTAAATCTCTCTGAATAAGTGACTACCATCTGTGATCCACCACGAGTATGCCTTGCAGGGGTAGCATCCTCCACATAAGTAGCTCCCCATCCAATGTCCTCACGAGGGTCATGCATGGGTATCAATTCGCCTCCAACATCCATGGAGAATTGTTCTGCTTTTCTACCGATCTTTCTTGATGCTTCCTTCGCCCCTTCAGCTAAAATATCTCCAAATCCCTCGCGCACACACATCTTTTTCAACATCCCGATTATGGCTTCGTCATTTCCCCACGTCAATTCCAGCCCGTCTGTATCATTTCTTGTAATAATTCCGTTCTCATAACATTCAATCGCGAAGGCCAGCGTACACCCCGCCGAAATCGTATCCAGGCCATGAAGATTGCAAAGATAATTCGCATAAATGATTGCTTCAACATTATCAATAAGGCAATTAGATCCAAACGATCCTACGGTTTCGTATTCCGGCTTGTGAACATGTTTAACAGCGTATTTGCCGCTTTTAATGTTCGCAATTCCGCCGCACGCGACAGGACACCCAATGCACGCGTACTTTTTCGAAATATATTTTTCCATCGCACCGTATCCAAGTTTCTCCCATTTCTCTTCAGGAAAATCATACACATTATTGCCGCCGAAATTCTTTATTGCAACAGCGTGCATCGAAAGATGCGGAACAGTGGCGCCGGCAGTGCCGGAGGCCTTCAGCATCGCTATTCCTGGTCCAGGATTATTCCTTATTTCGTCCACCAATGCTTTATTTAACTTCTTCACGCTTTCCTTATCAAATATTTCAGGTCTTTTTGACCCGGTACAGGCAAGGGCTTTCAAATTCTTGGATCCCATCACAGCTCCCAGGCCGGATCTGGCTGCAGCCCTGCCTCCATCGTTCATAATTGCAGATATACGGGATAATTTTTCCCCAGCTGTGCCTATGCATACAATTTTTAATCTCTTATCACCGTTCTCAGCACGAATCATTTCTTCAGTCTCTCCGACATTCTTTCCCCAAAAATGCCGCGCATCTTTGATCTCAACTTCATTATCCGTTATTAAAACGTATACCGGATGGTCTGCTTTTCCTTCAAAAAAAACAAGATCATAGCCGGCAGATTTCATTGATTCAGGAAAATTTCCCCCGGAGTTGGCATCCCCCCAATACCCTGTTAATGGCGACTTTCCCATTGTAATAAACCTGCTGGTGGATATAGTACCGCATCCGGTGAAAGGACCTGTGCCAATTCCCAGAATATTCCCCGGGCTTAATGGATCTATTCCCGGCCTCATCCTCTTATACATTAATCTGCAGCCTATACCATAACCACCGATATATTTTCTGGCCAGATCCTCAGTCAAATCCTCTTCATAATGCTTATTGTTTGTCAGATCGACAAAAAGCATCTTTCCCATATGACCGTATTTTGCTTTCATAGAATAAACCATCTTTTAATTTTAACTTATCATAAATAAGCCCCAAATATCATTTCGACTTGTAAAGTCAAATTAAACAACCTTTTTTATTTTTCGTTATTGTCATCTTTGAATTAGCCAACAGTTAAGGCCTCGGGCTAATATTTTAAATTAACAGCTAGTGCATAAAATTCCCACCATTAATATTTATATCCTGGCCTGTTATATAAGCTGACTGGTCAGATACGAGGAAGAATATCAGATCAGCTATCTCTTCAACTTTGCCCATACGCTTCAGGGGTACCATGCTGTCAAGCATCTTATACTCTTCTTCTCTGAACTTCTCAACTGTTACACCGGCCTTAGCGCTTTTTTCCACCGCGTCATTGTCTCTTAGATTGGTAGCAAAAAATCCGGGATTGATCGCGTTTACATTGATATTGTATGGGGCCAGTTCGAGGGCCAGCGATTCAACCAGCCCTATCACTGCCCATTTTGATGCGGCGTACGCGGCGCTGCCGCGGACACCTATCTTACCTGCATCTGAGGCTATATGGACGATCTTTCCGCCTTCATTGCGTTTGATCATATCTCCTGCAACTGCCTTTGAAATTATAAACGAGCCGATAGTATTGATATCAAAGACTAGATGCCATTCCTTTTCATCACCTTCAACCACCGGTATGCCGACCGTTCCCCGGATAGCAGCACAGTTTACAAGAATATCTATCTTTCCGAACTTATCAATTGCGCTCTTGACAGCTGCTTCAACCTCAGCGCTATTTTCGATACCCGCTACAACTGAGAATCCCTTGCGGCCCATAGCCTCAATCTCCTGAACAACTTCATCCAGGCCCTTCCAGTTCTCATCTCCGGCCCATGCACTTTTTGGTGCCGCGAATTTATCGAGTACAACTACATTAGCGCCTTCTCTGGCAAGTCTTAAGGCGACTGCTCTGCCCATACCTCTTTTCGATCCTGCCCCTGTTACTAATGCTACTTTTCCCCTCAATGAATTACTCATATTCAAAAAGGCCTCCTTTCATTTCCGCTCATTTATTATGTTAGCTCATTTAAAGCCCATATACTTTAAAGCACTCTTCCCTGCTATGCGACCGGAATTAACCGCGAAGCACAATGTTCCGCCTGATAAATAGATATTATAGCTATCGCCAAACATGCCGCTAGCATCGTTCCCTGCTGCATAAAGTCCGGGTATAATGTTATTTTCCTTATCTAATACCTCGGCGTTATGATTGATATTGATCCCTCCCAAAGTCCCCAGTGTCATCGTGACACATCGCATCGCGTAAAATCTCGGCACCCGTACAGGCCTGAGATATTGACGGTCCTTGGCAAACAGATCATCATGGCCCTGCTTACAGAAGGCGTTATATTCATCTATAGTAGCTTTTAGAACTGCCGGACTTACATCTATTTGACCGGCCAGTGCTTCAATTGAATCAGCCACGAATATATGGGGGTTTTTCTTCTCAAATGCGCCCTTTAATTCTGCATCAAAATCCGTGAGCGGAGTACCCGGAGGATTCCCTGTACCCATATTTTTATCAATGCCTTTCTCCATCATATCCCTTTTAATCGCTTCGTCAAAGATTGTGTAACTGTATCCGTTTTTTTGCCTTGCGCACGCATTACCTTCAAAAGGATCTATATTCGCTATTGTCTCATCACAGAAGCGTTCTCCGGATTGATTTACCCACAGATGGGGCTGGAGTGCGGCTGCATTAAGATTACCCAGCTCTCTTACTCCCTCTCCTATGAGTATGCCTCTCCACAGCTGGATCAGGCCGACGCCTTTATCATCAGCGCCTGCATCCCATGCAATGCGAATACCGTCTCCCATCTTATGAATATTGCCCAAAGGGAAGACATTAACATTGAGATCAAAGCCTGTGTATTTCTTTACCCATTTTTTATTATTTGCATAACCTCCCGTAGCGATTATCACAGCTTTTGCTTTTATCTCAATCAAGTTCTTGTTGCTATCAACAACAACACCTGTGATCTTGTTGTTTTCTTTAACAAGTTTCTTTACAGGAGTTCCAAGATATATATTACCTCCCCTTTCAATTACCCTTTTTGAGAGAGTTTTGATCATTACTGACCCTCTTCCCCCGGGTTTATGCTTGCCTTTAATAATATGCCATGTCCTAGGTGCATCGTAGAACATGGTGACAGGCTCAACAAATTCAACCCCATACTTCTGCAGCCAGTCTATTGTATCAGCCGAAAGATCAATAATCGCTCTTACCAACCGTGGATTGGCACGCCAGTGGCTATATTCCATGCTTATTTTAAAGGCTTCGTCTCTTGTAATGCCTACATAACGCTGACGCTGCATCCGACTCTCTATAGCGCACAAACCCTCGGCAAAATTTGATGTGCCTCCCTGATGCCGCAGTTTCTCGCACAGAATAACGCTTGCGCCGCCCTCTGCAGCAGTCAAAGCTGCTGCCATCCCTGCCGCACCTGAACCAACCACGACAATATCCGCACTATTTTCAGCAATTTCATTTCTCTTCATTCATTTCACCTTAAACCGCCACCATAGTCTTAAAAGCAGCCCCTATAGCGTCAGCAATCAACTTAGGATCATTACAGTCACCCACAGCATAAACCTCACGAACCTTGCCCTTAAGCCTTTTAACCAACCCATCATCCGGTAGCAGCGGAAGCCCCAGGATAACGGCATCCGCTTCAACCAGCCGCTTCTTCCCTTCGTTGTCCACAATAGTCAATCCTCTGTCGGTTATCTTTACGTATCCCTCAACGCCGCTGATCATCTTAACGCCCTTTTTCTCAAACCAACCGAAAAGATAGGCCATGAGCACATCCACCATCCCTGTCCCCATCTCCTTTGCAGTATCAACAATCGTTACTTTTTTACCCCGCTTGGCGAAAAATTCAGCCAGCTCACAGCCCTGTATTGTACCACCAATGATGACTACCTTTTCCCCGATGTGTTTCCAGAACCTGAGGCTGACCGGCATATATATTTTAGAAATCAGGTTTAAAAATCCTGGGCTGAAAAATCTTAAAAAGAATCTTGCCAGACCATAAAAATCAGCGGCCTTGATAACATTAGGGCTATCAATCCCGGGAATATCCGGGACCTGATGCACACCTCCCGTAGCTATAATAACTGCGTCGGGCTTAATCTCCTCTATCTTTGATGCATCAATCTCATGCCCAAGGTTTATCTTTACGCCAAGTTTGGATAACTGGTGCTTATAATAGCGAATGATGGCAGGCAGATCTTCCTGTTCGATTCCTTTTATGAAAGCGGCTACCGGCATCAAACCGCCTAATTTGCCTGATCTTTCATAAAGCGCAACATCATGGCCTCGAATTGCACTTACTCTGGCTGCTTCCATTCCGCCCGGGCCACCTCCCACCACT
>CAYUYB010000198.1:0-5623 GCA_964449025.1 uncultured Desulfobacteraceae bacterium | reverse complement strand
CTGCCGTCTCCTATTCACGGCATATAATATTACCCCGCTCAGAAAAAATCCCACCACTCCTGCTTTGTAATAATCAAACATAGTAGGCTCAGGGTTTAGCGAATAACTTATAAACAGGCTCATGATGACAACTAATATTATAAAACAAAGCGCTATCATCTGTTTAATATCCCCCACAATTAAGGTTATATTTGAATATCAATTAATCTTATACCCGATAACCTCCTTTTTTGCACCAATTTTTCTCAATGGGGTCACGGGGGTCACCCCGGGCCATGCGAAAGCGGCCGGGAGATCAAAAATGATCAATGGGTTAATTTCGCATAGCAGACCCCTTAATATTCTGTAAAAACATTTTACAATTGTTAAAAAACCTGACAAAAATAGCCCCCCCAAAAACTATGTTGACTATCGGATAATAATCCTATATCCTATGTGTTATTAATAAGATACCATGCATCATCTGTCTGATGGCACGCTATTTGCCTTTTATATAACCGGATGTGTCATCTTATGCCCTACACAATCGTTTAAAAAGGAGTAGATATGCGTAGTGGACCACGAGAAAAAAGAGCTGAAACAGGTTTTACCATGATAGAGGTGATGATTGTTATCGGCATCATGGCCATCCTTGCCGGCATAGCCATCCCTGGTTTTTCAGCCTGGATCCCTGATTACAGGCTGAAGAGCGCCGTCCAGGACCTGTATTCGAACATGCAACTGGCCAAGATGGAGGCCGTTAAGGCTAATAATAATCGTTCAATATCTTTTGGCGCGGGCTCCTATACAAAGGCCGATGGAACAACTGTGATATTATCCGAATACGGGTCCGGCACCCAATATGGCCAAGGGAATGCCTCTCAAACCGTGGACGGGGAGGAATTTGGCAACTTTATCACATATTCAGGCGATACGGTTACCTTCAATTCAAGGGGAATGGGGAATAACAGCGGTTATGTTTATCTTACCAACACCAAAAACACCGCATATGCCGTGGGGAGTCTGACCTCCGGCGTCATTTTGCTCAGGAAGTGGGATGGAACTAATTGGGAATAACGAACACACTCCGGCAGCCGGAAAAAACACCTTCACCACACAAAACAGGAATCGCAAATATGTCAGATGATAATCTCAAACACAAACCCAAGGCAGGAGTAAAAATGAGAGACAATACAGGATTTACACTGGTGGAACTTATGGTGGCAATGGCCATATCCCTGCTGGTCATAGGGTCTATCTATTCCGTTTACCGGTCTCAACAGAAATCATATCTGGTACAGGAACAGGTTGCGGCCATGCAGCAGAACCTCAGGGCCGGGATGACCATGATTACAAGGGACATCAGGATGGCCGGCTATAACCCTCCATCCAGCACCCTGGCTTCGGCAGGCATAGCAGAGCCACTAAACAACAATGATATCGCCTTTACGCGATGGGACGATGACGATGCGGCCGGTAAAACCATACAATATAGTATCAGCGGTGAATATCTGGTCAGAGATGTCGGCGCAGGCGCCCAGCCCATAGCCGAAAACATCGAAGCCCTGGATTTCGTGTATCTCGATGCCAACGGCGTCGTCACAGGCGCCGCGGCCAACGTAAGGTCCATCCAGGTAACCATGGTCGCCAGGGTAAGAAAACCAGATCCTGGATATATTAATAACGAGGTCTTTTACAACCAGCTGGGAGCTCCTGTTTTCCCTGTTGACGGTACTCCGCCTGGTGACAAATTCCGGCGTTTGGCCTTTTCCCGTGAGATAAAATGCAGAAATCTCGGACTTGGGAGCTAAATATAGAGGGGGTTTCAGTATGATGATTCGCACAGAGCACAAGAATAAGGACAATGTCAATAACAGGACACTCAAGGGAGCGGAAGGTTTTACCCTCCTCGAGGTGATAATGGCCATCTCAATCCTTACTATAGGGCTCCTTGCCGTGGCATCCATGCAGGTTTCAGCCATAAGGGGCAACACCATGTCAAGGGTCTACACACAAAGCACAGACAGGGCCCAGGACATGGCGGAAAAGCTTCTGGCCCTGAATTTAATAGACCCGAGGCTTTCAGATACGGACGGGGATGGCAACACCGGTCTGGACGATACCGGCGCTAACGCGGATCATGTCGATACCAGCGATCCAACATACACTGTCTACTGGAATGTGGCCGAGGATTGGGCAGGCGGAAGCGCGGAACCCGGCGTCAATTCCGTCAGGATCATTGTAACGTGGACCGAGAGGGGAATTTCAAGGAGTCACCCCTTTGATCTTATGAAAAACAGGCTTTAGATGCCTTCCGTTAGCTGATTTTTAGGACCTGACTATACCAGCATTTTTTACACTTTTAGGGGCTTTAAAAATGAAACTAAAGATGAATCCAAAGGTGAAAGAACAGGGGTCTGTTCTGGTTGTCGCCCTCGTCATCCTGGTGCTGCTCACCCTGATGGGCATATCTGTAACCACCACATCGGACATCGACATCCAGATAGCCAAAAATGAGCAGCAATATGTGGAAGAATTTTATGTGGCCGACAGCGCCTGGAAACAGGGAGTCGAATGGCTGGATGGCCTGGCCGCCAGACCTCCCCTTGTAAACAGCGCACAATACTTCGCGCTTGAGGAAGGCGAGACAGCCGCTGAGAACCTTTTAAACATAAGAAATTACGGTGAAGGAGAAAGCGGCGATTTCAATGAAGACTTTGTGGATAACCAGGACGGCACGCTGGGCAACGGCGCAAACCAGTTGGATTACTGGTATAAGGTTGGTTATCCGGACGGAAGCGCCATGTATGGGGCGCGAGTCCCCTTGTTCGGCGAAAATTTTCGGCGTTACTCCTTTGTCATTACAGGCCATGCCGGCGGAACAAACGGTCAGGAAGTCCAGGTGACCGTGACCAGGGTCATGGAGGCAGGGGCATATTAGGCCCGGAAAAATGATGAACGCCGACGGCTGATAGCCAAATGATCGCATATTTTAATAGTGTCAAGAAGAGAGAACCAAATGCTTGGTAAAGACCAAATTTCCAAAATAGTCAATTTCGCAAGAACTCACCATGAGATCTCAGCCATATATCTCTTTGGGTCACATGCATCCGGCCATGAGAGATCAAGAAGCGATATCGACCTGGGACTATTGTTTAAAGAGGATATCGACGGTTTTACAAGGATTGATATGGAGACCGAGCTATCAAATATCCTGGCTAAGAATGTTGATCTGATCGATATGAAAAGGAGCGGACCATTTCTGAGGCATCAAATCTACAAGCAGGGGAAACTTATTTATCACGATGAAACAGATTTCCCGTTTCTTTTCAGGGCTCAATCCATCAATGAATATCTGGACACGGAGTATCTTCATAGGCTCAGGAGGCGCTATCTTGATGGTTAATGGTGATATTATATTAAGAAAGCTCGGCAGTCTAAGAGAATATCTCGACACCCTCCGTGCGGCCAATGATATAACCTGGGAAAGGTATGAAAAGAACACCCGTGACCGGGCTTTTGTCGAACGATATATACATAAAAGCATTCAGACTGTGTTTGATATTACGAATCATATCATCTCATATCAGGGATGGAAAGAACCGGAAACACACAGGGAGAGTTTTACGATTCTTGCGTCAAATGGCGTTATACCTGATGAAAAGCTGCCTGTTTTTCAAAACATGGCATCATTTAGAAACCTGCTTGTTCATCATTATGAGAACATAAATAACGAAGTTGTATTCGGGATTTTCAAGAATAGACTGGGAGATTTTGATCTGTTCATAGAATATATACAGGAATACGTGAAGAAGAATGCTGAACACTGACAGCTTATCGCTTAGTGCTTATGTATTCAAGTCGGATTTAATCGGATATATGGGAAAAAGCAAAATGCAAAAATATATCGCCAAAATATTAAATGAACAAACCGAGGTTCTGTTTGGATATATCCATGGATCAATCCTTTCTTCCGATAACCCTCGGGACATCGATATAGCTGTTTTCATTGATCCCGGATTTTACAAAGAACTGGTTACCCAAGGAGAAGTGAATATGGGTTTCGCCATCCCCCTGGAAATAGAACTTGAGAGGACGGTCGGTAAAAAGGTGGATGTGCAGCTCCTTAACCAAGCTCCGCTGGGTTTTCAATATCAGGTAATAAACGGTGGAATACTTGTTACAGATAAGGATAGCGATATACGCGCCGATTTTGAATGCATGACCAGGGTAAAATACTTTGATTTTCGGCCGCGGGTGCAAGAATATCTGCAAGAGATAATGACATGACCAACAAAGTGAACTCTGAACGTCTGGAAAAACTCATCAGCTCGATGCGTGAAAGTGTGCGTATCCTTCGTGAAATCCAGGATATGACCGAGCCGGAGTTCAAAAAAGATATACACAAGCAAGGCAGCGCAAAATACAACTTTATAGCAGCCATAGAGGCAGCTATAGATATCGCGAATCACTTGATTTCAAAAAGCGGTTTCAGGGCACCCAATGATTATGCAGATACGTTCACCGTTTTAGCGGACTCAGGTGTGCTTGAAAAGGATTTTTCCTCTGATCTGGAAAAGATGGCGCGCTTTCGAAATCGTCTGGTGCATATATACTGGAACGTGGATGTCAGTGAAATATGGAAAATACTTCAATCAAGGCTGGGAGACTTTGAACAATATATCTCGCAAGTAGGAACTTATCTTAAGGAGCAAGGGAGGATTGATTGAACTATTTTCTATCTATGTATCAAACTGTACTCACGGGATCTTTATGAAACTTTCAGCTTTGAGCTTTTTTTATAACCTATGACCCATGACCTATTACCCGGAACCAAACGGCTTATACGCTTTTAAGTATTTGTTTTTCCTATGAGCTAACAGCTATGAGCTAACACCTTTCCTTAATATGAGAGGAAGAAAAATGAAAATTAAGAAACTTGCAGCATTCATAATGTTTTTTGTAGCTTTGGCAACTATCTGCCTATATGCTCAACCAACAATTGCTGTGCCAGGTACAACCTCTTTATCAAACAATATTGTTGATGAAAATACGGTTGGTATTTTTGGTTCATTTAGCAATGACGGTGGCTCTATATCAGGTTATGAATATACTTTGGTCGCTGGAACTGGTGACACTGGTAATTCATCATTCAGTTTAACCTTAGGAGGAGATTTATCACCAGCTGCTGCTTTAGATTATGAGACACAGACCAGCTACAGCATTAGAGTTGAAACGGAAGACCTTGTTGATATTACTATTGTTGAAAATATATTTACTATTAACGTTAATGATGTAAACGAAGCTCCTACAGTGGCTTTAGCCAACACGGTTACTGATTTAGATGAGAACACAACGGCTCAGACAAAGGTGGCTGATATTGTTGTTACGGATGATGCACTGGGTTCTGAGACTCTGAGTTTGAGCGGCACTGATTCGTCGTTTTTCGAGATTGTGAGTACAGAGTTATTCCTGAAGGCTGGTCAGGATGTGGATTTTGAGACCAATCCTTTGCTGGATGTTACTGTGGAGGTAGATGATAACACGGTAGGCGGCACACCGGACGACACGGCTGATCTATCCATTACAGTTAATGATGTAAACGAAGCTCCTACAGTGGCTTTAGCCAACACGGTTACTGATT
>CAYUYB010000197.1:0-5624 GCA_964449025.1 uncultured Desulfobacteraceae bacterium | reverse complement strand
TGGAGCATGCCCTCTACCAGCTTATTAAATGGATATGCCTTTGCATAAGCATCTTCATACCTCATCCCAAGTGGTGTCATAAGTCGAATAATGCATTCTTCCCGGTTATGAAACGTATATCCGGCCTTAGCAAACTGCTCTGACAGGCCGGGCAGCCATGTCCAGTGGGAGAGAACCTGACCGACACCATATTTCGCCAGTATTTCGAAGTATGGCTTGGTGAGATAGGTCTCGGTCCTGGTTTCAAAGTGATATCTCTTATCCTTAGGCAATGAACCGATAAAACTATCCATATCCTCCACATATTTATTAGGCGGTATTCTGTCTGCCTTGCGCTGGTATTCCTGCTCGAATATGAAGGCGGCCAGATTATCGCCCAAGATAGCATTGGCAGGATCGTAGAACTGGTTGGTAAACATATCGGCATTCAGGTAATTGGGATTGTTCACCTGGTTCCCTGTCTGCCAGAATCTCTGAGCGAAGATCACCTGTGGGACCTTCAGGATCAATCGATCACTTTCGGTTAAATATCTATCATAGGCCTGCAGGATCTTGTAGTTTGATGTTGGCTTGAGATCCTTATCCAGTAAAGGCCTGTAGAATGTGAAGTCGATTTCCAAGACGGAGAAGTGCTGGAAATATTCAGCCACACTTTCGATAGGCAGCGTCTCTTCTTTGAATAAATTACCACCAACTTTATGAGTTCTGGCTGATAGCTTGTATTGCCCTTGAGTATATATCTGTCCAGTCCAGCCAGAATAGCGGTCGCTAGCTGTGCCTATGTTTATGTATGGATGGATATCGCGGAACATAAATTTGTCGATGTCCGGTATCTTGCTAATAGCCATAGGTATTATTCCAATTGATTACAATTCATGCTTCTTTGATGATTTTGCGAGAGGGGACATTGAAGTACGATTGGTCAACATCTCGGATTTCACACTATTGGCCTCTGCCGGATGGCATGGGCTTAAAAGAGGAAATGGCCGATCGGATGCGGTCTGCAGCGCGTTTCTGGCCGATGGCAATAAGGACATGGAAGATACCCGGTCCCACTGCCTGTCCCGTCAGAGCAGTCCGAATGCCGTTTATCAATATCCCCGGCTTTATCCCGTATTCCTCCGCCAACCCGCGGATGACCCCTTCGGTTGTCTCGAGGGAGAAATCATGGAGTGCCTCCAGGCGTTCGGCTACAACTTGGAAAAGGCGTTTTAGAATATCGTGGCTCAGGAGGTTTTTCTGTAATGCCTTTTGATCAATCTCAAAGTCATCGGAAAAATAGGGTCGACCAAGGGTTACAAAATCAGTAGTATAATTAAATCTACTCCTTATAAGATCCACGGTGTCAAAGAACCATTTTCTTTTTTCACCCTCCAATTCCTTGCGCCATATGCCTTCCCTTTCAAGCTCCTGCTTGACATAGGGTACAAGCTCTTCTATAGGCAGGTTCCTTATGTAGTGGGCATTTATGCTTATTGCCTTTGGATCTGTAAAGAACTTGGGATCATCCGCCCGAATATCGAAGATGGAGTTTGATTTCTTTATGCCATCCAGAGAAAAGGCCTCGATTAGTTCTTTCCTGGAAAAGATCTGTCGAGATTCGGGTGTAGACCAGCCCAGAAGGACCAGGAAATTTACAAAGGCCCAGGGAATGAACCCGTGTTGCCTATAAAAAGATACTGCTACTACCTCTCCGTGTTTTCGTTTGGATATCTTGGCTTTCTTACTGTCCAGGATAAGGGGCATATGGGCGAATCGAGGGATCTCTTGACCTAGCGCACGGTATATAAGGATCTGTTTAGGGGTGTTTGCCAGATGATCCTGGCCCCTTAGTACGTGCGTTATGCGATCGCGGATATCATCGACAGCATTGGAAAGCACATATAGAGGTTCTCCATTGGATCGGACAATCACAAAATCCTCGATATCTTCGTATCTTTTTTCAATAGATCCATAAACAATGTCGTTAAATCGAATAGCCCCCGGTTTTCTGGGCACTTTCAGGCGTATGACATAGGGGAGGCCTTTTATTTCCTTTTCTCTAACCTGATCTGGGGTGAGATTCCTGCAAGTGCCGTCGTATTTATAATCGCCCTTCTTTTCCCTGGCAGCCTCCCTTTTCCGATCAAGCTCCTCCTTTGTGCAGAAGCATTTATACGCGGCACCTTTATCCAGAAGTCGTTGTGCCGCCTTTTTGTGATCTTCCACAAACCGGGATTGGAAGTATGGTCCTTCATCCCATTCTATGCCTAACCACCCCATGCCCTCAATAATACCCCGGATCGATTCCTGGGTAGATCGCTCAAGGTCGGTATCTTCGATTCTTAATATTAGTGTTCCGCCTGTTTTTTTGGCAAATAGCCAGTTAAAGATGGCAGTGCGGGCGCCGCCAATATGAAGATAACCAGTGGGGCTTGGTGCGAATCTGACTCTGATGTCGTGTTGCATCGTATAACCTTTTGCTCCTATAAAATTGTATATCTTGCGATCAATTCATAACTTAGCAAGGCCTAACCCGAAATAATTGGAGAAGACAATAGTATTATTTTATCAGCAATAGACCTAATATATATTCCAAGAAAAGACCTATTGCAATAACCCTGAAGATATTGATGCAGGTTTTGTGTGTAAAAAGCCGCAGGTGTATTATCCAAACATGGGGATATTCTTCAGGACCTGGGAGAAATTGAACTTGAAAAAATAGTTAATCTTTGATATTATATTTAATATAGAAAGATAATTCTTCAAAAAGCAGTTATTAATATGAATTAATACTATCGTAGGATTAAATATTTTATACCTGTGACTGCCACTATTCCAGCACGCCTGATTTAGACCGGAGACATGAGAGAGTTGTCGTATCAATCCCGTAGAACCGGTTTTCTTCCTATTGTATGTTGCTCCACCAGCATGAAGGCATCGTGTAGATAATCGTGTGGACAAATGTTTCAGTCCTTTTTCCACTAAAGCTATAGAATTAAAAAATATAAAATTCAGCAGGGCATAACAGGGGATCCTTACCGGTAAATTTGCGCGATAGAAGGAGGGAATCATGAGAAATTTAAAGATAAAAAGCTGGCTGGCCTTCGTACCAATTATGTTTATAGGTTGTCTCTGGTCCAGACCCCTGGCGCAAGAGATGGTGACTGTTTTGGACCATAGTGTGAAACCGGTGGGGGTAGTCTCTTCCGGACGATTTGTGGAGACCGCTTGGGAGGTCAAGCTTCGTAATAAGGATGAAAAGCCGTTGGACCTCATTATTACGATTTCATTTATGGATAAAGATGACGAGCCCTTGGAGCAAGCGGAAAAAAGGTGTACGATAAAGGCAAAAGAAACAATAACCTTTTCAGATACATTGCTTTTACGAAAATCCGTTGCACAACAGGTCACCTCAACCGGGATATCCTTTCGGATCGACTAATCCAAGACTTTTTACAGGCGCGCGGTCTTTTAAATGACAAGTTTTACCTCAGGGCCACTCCATCCGGGTGTTTGGCGCATGACCTCTTTCCTAGGCTGTCACTCTGGCACATGAATATATTTTGCAATGGACGACATGTCTGTTAAGGTTTATAATATATACATACACGGAACCCCGAAGATTACAGGGTCGCTTCTGGATCCGGACCCGCATTTTCAGGGAAGGATGATGAGCGATAGTTTAAATGAGTCATTATCAGGGCTGAAACGAGGAGTGGGGTGGCCACTATTCAACCAAAGGGAGAAAAGGTTAGACAGGCGGTGAAATGGATATCCACGCAACGAGAGGAGGATGAGAATAGAAGCATCTCCATGCTTATCATAGAGGCATCTACCAGATTCAATCTATCTCCTACGGACGAGGCGTTTCTCCAGGTGTTTTATGAGGAGATCGAGGTATGAGGAGCTTTACGAAGCAAAAAAGCAGACCTAAATATTCTCTATAATATCTCTATCTTTCATTCGATTACCTATAAATCTCCAAGAACTCATAAAGAACCACAGGCATGCCGTTATGGCTAACAATCCGGCCATCACCGGCACCCAAAAACCATCCTGCTGGGTGTGGGTAAGGCCGACATTTATAGAGACCAGTGAAACAAAGATTACAAAGGCGGCAACAAGGCCCAGGCCGAAGAGCAGAAGCCTGAGGCATAGATTGCGCAAATTAGGGGGTTTATAATGTATCAATTAGATATCTCCTTTATCTTTTCTTTGAGAAAGTTTATCTGATTCTTAATCCTGTTATCAACCTTTATTCTTCGTTCGATAACCTCTGATGAATAGATGACAGTGGAGTGGTTTCGGTTTATGGATCTGCCTATGTCTTCTAATATTGTATTAGTATAATTCTTGCACAGATACACAAATATATTTCGCGGGTAAGAATAGATCTTTTTCCTTGATTTTGACGCAAGAAGCGCTGGGTCAACCTTGAAGTATTGGCATACGACTTTTTTTATGCCATCTATAGAAATTTGGTCCCGTTCTAATACGTGGCAGTTAATAACCTCCTTGGCAAGGGACAGATCAATCTTGGCTTTAAGCAGTTCTGATTGAGCCCTGAGACATCTGAGGGCACTTTCGATCTGACGGATGTCGCGGGTAAGTTGTTTGGCAAACAGGTCTATTATATCATCAGTCAGGCGTAGATTATGCTCGGAGGCCTTTTTTTGAATTATCTTAACCCTGGTTTCGTAGTCCGGTTTTCCCAGGGGAGTGATTATACCGCCAGTAAGCCGGGATGAAAGGGCCTTTGAAATGTTGGGGATATCTTTGGGTAAAAGGGCACTTGTGAAGATTATCTTTTTTCCATGGTTGGCCAGTATATCCAACGTGTGGGCCAGTTCCTCCTGTGTTTTTTCTTTTCCGCTTAAAAAATGGATCTCTTCCAGCAGAAGGACATCACAGGATTGACGATATCTGTTCTTAAATTCTTCTGTCCGGTTGTTTTTCAGGGCAAAAATCATGTCATTGATAAAATCCTCTGCGGTAATGTAATTTACCCTTGTGTTAGGTCGTTTCTCCAGGATTGCATGACCGATGGATTGGGAGAGGTGACTTTTCCCCAGGCCGGTGTTGGCCAGCATAAAAAGAGAGTCATAGGACCAGGTATCTCCGGCTGCCAGGGCCTTGGACGCCGTGTACGCGAACTCATTACAAGGTCCAACAACAAATCGGTCGAAGGTAAATCGTTTATTGAACCTCCTTCGCCCGTTCATCCCCTGGGTGGGTATATTGGGGAGGGTGAGTTGCCGGGATTCTTGAAAAAAATCAGGCACGACCTGTTTTTTGTCAGGAGGCGTGACCTGAAGAACGATCCTATGATGTTTATCCCCCATGTCATTCAGTTTTTCTTCCATGATATCCAGATAGTTTTCCAGGATCCAATTCATGGAGAATTTATTAGGGCACCCCAGGACTAGGGCATCCTCTTTTTCTTCCATTAATGTAATGGGATTGATCCATAGTGAAAAGCTGTTTTCGGGTACTTTTTCCTTGATATAGCCCTTTACTATCTCCCATCTTGTAGTCATTATTTTCTCCGATAAAGACTAATAATATCAATTTATTTGCCTTTATACAGCTTTCAAGGCCTCACTGTATTAGCTTTTAGTCTTTATGCAAAAATGTGAGCAGGG
>CAYUYB010000196.1:0-5714 GCA_964449025.1 uncultured Desulfobacteraceae bacterium | reverse complement strand
ATTCGACTGGCGTGCCGAGTAGCGTTCAGATGCGCAAGTTAAGTTTATATTAAAAATTTGTATTTGGCATAAGCTGGCAAAAGTGATAAATTAATATATTAACGTAAGAACCCTATATTAATCATATTGTATTTCCATAATTGATGGAGCCAGGATCATTGCCAAAACTAAAAGACAAAGAAAAGATAATCGCTATAATTAAGCATGCCATATACACGAAGAAAGAGATTAAGCTTTTAGTTGCAGGTGAAAAAAAAGAATTCACCTCAAAAATAATAAAAATCAATCTGAATGATTTCGCTTCATCCATAAGCCAACGTTCAGCGATCATTATCAACAAACTTTATCCCGATATCGGCAATACCCTAATCCAGTCCGTTTCAAAGGTAACCCTGAGCTTTATAATCTCCGATAAAAACTGCATATGCTCCATTGATTATCTGGGAATAAGCAGCGATGACCCTTATTTTGGTTTTCTCCTTAAGCTACCCGAGGCAGTCGAGATCGAGGAGAGACGGCTTGAGGAAAGGATACCGTTCGGGATCTCCGATTTTGTGTCCGCGGAGTTTACTCTCGGAAAGGGTTCGGAGAAGGAAAAAAGATATGAACTTAACGTCATGGATTGCTCCAGACACGGCCTGGGTATCGTTATAACCCAGAAGGATTTCGATCTACTGGATAGGCTGAATATAGGGGACAAGATAAAAGAGATAATGTTCTTCGCCCCGCGGTCAATGATCAAGGTTAACGGCAGTGTAAGACATATAACCAAAATAGAGTCCGGGGAATACAAAGGCTCTTACCAAATAGGTGTGGAATCTGATGACCTTATCAATACCCGCTATACTGAAAAAAAGGGAGGGAAAAGGCCTTAAAAATAATCGTACATAAGTCTTTTTCTAAAACCTAAAGGATTTTAGCTTTCGCCGACAGGGTAACAAGAATAACATGGATATTGATCATCAGATAATAACCGAACAGGATATAAAGAAGGAAAAAGAAAAGGCCCGGCATCTCCGTCACTCGGCCTGGTGGATGAAAAAGATCGCAAAAGGCGTGTGCTACTATTGCAACAGAGAGGTGGGAAGATCTAACCTGACTATGGACCATCTAATACCGCTCAGCAGGGGTGGAAAAAGTAAGAAGGGGAACATAGTGCCTGCCTGCAAGGAATGCAATAACAAGAAAAAGTACCTCCTGCCAATAGAATGGCAAGATTATCTGGCCTTATTATCAAAAAGATAATCCTCGGGATCAATCTTATTCATATCTCCCCACCTTTACCGCAGCCCCAACGATTTCACGCCGCTCTATCCCCACATACTCCGCGGCCCTACCAAGGTTCACAGCCACCTCAAGCATGCCGGAACTGTTGACAAAGGCCAGAGGCTCACCCTTCTCGACATCTGAATAGATATTGTCGAGATCTTTAATCTCAAGGTCCCCGATATGGATAATGGGTTTTGATTCCTTTAGAAATCTTTCAAGCTCTTCCCGGCCGATATTGGTTATCAGATTACCGAAATTATCAACCCTTATCACCTGGCCATAGAGCATTTCCTCCCTTGCATGGGCTTTTGGCTGACTAAGTGCCACAGGGTCTTTTATCTCGGGTCCCATCTGTTGAGGGTCAACTCCCAGGGAAAGATGAGCGGCTACGGGAGCGAAAACATCTCTTCCGTGAAAAGTATGTGTCACATGAGGGAGAAAATATCTTCTTTCAGTAAGAGCTATAACTCTGTTTTCCCTGTAATCCGTCATCAAAGGCCAGAAGATCCCGTTATCCGGGCCGACAAAAAGATGTCCTCCCGCTTCGAGCGCTATCAGCCTCCTATTACTGCCCACAGTAGGATCAACGACCACTACATGCACTGTCCCCTCCGGAAAGAAAAGAAATGTCTCTCTTATTATCCCGGCAGCCTCCAGTATTGATCCGGCCATAATATGATGGCTTATGTCAACCAATCTCGCACGCGGATTGATTGACAGTACCACGCCTTTCATCATGGCGACATATGGGTCCGTAAGCCCGAAGTCAGTCATAAGCGTAATAATGCCGGATCTTTTCATAGACAATCCTTAAATATATTGATAATTATTATATCCTACCATAATTATGGGGTATCTGTCTCCTGTTCCTACAAAATATGGTTTATCGGAGAGCCACAGTGATAAATCCGGGCGTGTTCTAAACATATCGCACAATGCCCTGTAGCTGTAAAGCCTTGTTTATTATCTCGCCTTTTGGAATATTATCAAATATAGATTGACATCTTTTTTATTTACAACCTATTTGACCCTATGTTTATTTGTTAAACTGGCTGCCCAGCTATCGCTGACGAACAAATAGGAATCCGAATATCGAGATTTGAAACAAATTGGAAATCATAGGTACGAATATAGAAATTCGAAACAAAAACAAAATCCTAAATTGAAATGCTCAAAACAGATGAAATGCCTTTAATGACTTCCGGGAACCCGCCCGGAAAGGGTGGGACTGAGCGAGCGCTGCGAGCGAAGAAACCGGGAACCCGCCCGGAAGGGGTGGGACTGAGCGAGCGCTGCGAGCGAAGAAACCGGGAACCCGCCCCGAAGGGGTGGGACTGAGCGAGCGCTGCGAGCGAAGAAACCGGGAACCCGCCCCGAAGGGGTGGGACTGAGCGAGCGCTGCGAGCGAAGAATTTCAAATCTTAATCTTATATTAAATCGCCTGTGAGATAATATAGAAGTTAATACATCTAAAGTAAGGAGTATCGCGATGTCTAGACTTTTGATCGATGACAGGGACCAAAAATTTGTCCTGTTTGAGCAACTGGAGATCCAAAAATTATCTGAATCCACGCTCTATGCGGAGTTCGATTTCGAGACCTATAATATGGTTCTAAATGAGGCCCAAAAGCTGGCCCAAAATGAGATGATGCCTGTCAATGCCGAATGCGATTCGGAAGGTTGCACACTTAAAAACGGCAAGGTGAGTGTACCCAAATCATTCCATAGACTATGGCAATTATGGAATGAAGGGGGATGGAGAAGGATAGATATCCCCCAAGAATTTGGCGGACAAGGGATGCCTGTAGCAATAGGCATGGCTGTTAACGAGTATGTGGAGGCGGGCAACCTCGCCTTCCAAACGCTTGCAGCAATGACAAGGGGAGCGGCACTGCTGATTGCCCTCCATGGAACAGAAGAGCAAAAAGACAAATACGTGGAGAAGATACTGTCAGGACAGTGGACCGGGACAATGGTCCTGACCGAGGCAGAAGCCGGAAGTGACCTAGGCGCCACCAAAGCCGTAGCTGAGCCCAATGAGGACGGTACTTATAACATTACCGGTACCAAGACACTCATTACAGGAGGCGATACGGATATGACGCAGAATATCGTCCACCTTTCCCTCGCCAGGATTAAAGGGGCCCCTCCAGGGACAAAAGGACTTTCATTATTTCTTATCCCCAAGATCAAGGTCAACCCGGACGGATCCCTAGGGGAGCCAAACGACGTAAAGACCATCTCGATTGAAAAAAAACTTGGAATAAAGGGCTCTCCTACTTGCCAATTAAGTTATGGCGAGGACGGGAAATGCACTGGAGAACTTGTAGGCAAAGAAAACCAAGGCATGGCCATCTTTTTCACCATGATGAATGAATCAAGGCTTATAGCCGCACGTCACGGGGCCTCTATAGCAAGTTCAGCCTATCTTCATGCCCTGAACTACGCCAGGGAAAGGCTCCAGGGAACAGAGATAGGCGCTTCCCGAGTTTCAGGTCAGGTCCCCATTATAAAGCACCCGGATGTGCGTCGTATGCTGCTCATGATGAAATCTTACACCGAAGGGATACGTGCCCTCATCCTGTATACATCCTACTGTATAGATAAAGGACGAATAGCTCAGACGGATGAGGAAAGGTTCAAATGGGAGCAAAGAACTGCCTTTTTAACGCCGGTCACCAAGGCCTATAGCTCTGATATGAGCTTCAGGGTGACTGAAATGGCCATGCAGGTCTATGGCGGTTACGGATATATGCAGGATTATCCCATGGAACAGTTTCTAAGGGACGAAAAGGTCCATTCTATCTTTGAAGGGACCAATGGAATTCAGGCCCTGGACCTGGCCGGACGTAAACTTTTGAGGGATAGTGACGAGCTTTTCAACGGCCTGTTCAAGGATATTCAAGAATTCTGCACTGATAACAGCCAGCACACCGTATTGTCTCAATATGTGGCAATGCTGGATAGAGGAAGGAACGCCTTGAATGAGGTATCCGTCCATCTATGCGAACTTGGGAAAAAGGATTTCCGTTCTCTTGCCCTTTTTGCATGCCAATACCTGGAACTCTTTGGAGACGTGACCGTGGGATGGCTCCTCTTATGGCAGGCGGTTATCGCCCAGCAAAATCTCACCCAACTCCTTCAGGAAAAAGGATTAAGTGAAGAAGATGGACTGCAGAAGCTGATTGAGGAAAATAGCGAAGCGGCTTTTTATGGCGGCAAACTGGCTTCGGCCCGCTATTTCTTGAGCACCGTAGTGAGCCAGGCCCCTTCTAAGGCTGATGTCATAAAAAGGTCTGATAGAGCGGCCCTTGAGATTGCCGAGGAATCTTTCTGATAAGGCTAACATTAGACAAAGGGGGTGGAAGGACCGCGGCTTGGGATCGCGTACCGGGAATCCCATATTCATAAAAAAGGCACGGACGCCTTGTAGATAATTGCCTTACCCTCAATAAGGTATCGCTCAACCGACGCGGGGACGAACAGGGACATGCCCCTGTGGAGCCGTATCACATCATCTTGGCCCGTTTCTGTCAGCCGAGCCTCACCCTCCGTGCATATCATTATCTCAGCGCTCCTCATCCTGCTACTCTTATAGCTCGAATATCTGCCTTTAAGAGTGATCTCGGACAGTCTGAATTCCTCGGCTGTTGTTGGATAATAAGCCTCCGAAGAATCGCCGCGCTCGGGTCTGAGGATATCCGGGAGACGCGGCTTGAAATCCAAGATATTGGCAAGTTCATTGATATCTATGTGCTTGTTCGTGAGGCCACCCCTGATTACGTTGTCCGAATTGGCCATCAGTTCAAGACCCGCACCCTCCAAGTAGGAATGGAGTTCACCTGGAGGTACACGCATAGCCTCGCCGGGTTTCAGGTGGACCATATTCAGGAAAAGAGGCGAAAGAACAGCTATATCACCAGGATGCTCCCTGTTGAGCCTTAATATCCATTCATATGCTGGTGATGTAACGCCGATACCCTCTATCCTCTCAGCTATCTCCTTGAGAAGACCCTGCTTGCTGTCTTTTTCCATATTCATTAAGGCTATAAAAAAATCCTTCAGGCCTTTTTCATCCGGCCGACTCCTCAAGATCTCGATCCGAAATCCTTTTGCGGAAGCATTGAGACTGGCTGTTAACTCAAGGATATCTTCGATCTTCCGGAAGCCCTTCAGGGCCAATAGAGGCCGCAACGCGCATATAAGCTCAGGTTTATGGTTATCATCCCTGTAGATCCTCTTGGGGGAATCCAAAGGTATGTTATTCATATTTTCCCTTAAAAAACCCGCCTTTGCCTCCTTTTTACCGGGATGAGCCTGTATGGAAAGAGGCTCTTCCATGGCTAACACTTTAAAGAGGAATGGCAGCGAACCGTTAAATTTCTCAGCAGTTTTAATACCGAGAATTGCGGCAGGATTCTCTTTAATAAGCTCAGGCAGAGCAA
>CAYUYB010000195.1:0-5717 GCA_964449025.1 uncultured Desulfobacteraceae bacterium | reverse complement strand
GGCCCTGAAACTGATAGACACACTGGATATTCTCACCGATAAGACAATGATGATCCGGGTGGAAGAGGCTTAAATGAAAAAATACATCATCCTGGTGGGAGACGGCATGGCCGACTATCCGCTGAAGGAGATCGGAGGAAAGACACCGCTTGAGGTATCCAACACCCCTAACATGGACCGCATCGCTCGCTCCCGCATCGGCCTCGCCAGGACCATCCCTCCGGGTATGGAACCCGGGTCTGATGTAGCAAATCTATCTCTGATGGGATACGATCCCTCCCTATATCATACCGGAAGGTCGCCCCTTGAAGCCGCCAGCATGGGCATCAGTCTGAAAAACAACGACGTGGCCTTCAGGATGAACCTGGTTACCCTTGAGCATAGATCACAACACCAGATAATAATGGTCAGCCACAGTTCCGGTGATATTTCCACAGGCGAATCCTCCATGATCGTGGGAGATTTACAGAGAAATATAAAGGTGCCAGGCGTAAAAATCTATCCGGGCGTCGCCTATCGACACCTGCTGGTATGGGAAAACGGCCCCGATAACGCCCATACCCTTCCACCCCATGATTTTCTGGGCCGGAACATGGCGGATTACCTTAACCACCTGCCGAGCGACCCTGTTCAGGTCATGATAAAGGAATCATGGCATCTTCTGGAGGGACATCCTGTCAATATTGCCAGGAGGAACGCCGGGCTGAACGAGGCAAATTCCATATGGTTATGGGGGCAAGGAAAGACCCCGTCGATTCCTTTGTTTAAGGATCGTTTTGGTCTGAGCGGTGGAGTCATCTCGGCGGTGGACCTTATTAAAGGCATAGGGACACATGCCGGTCTAACACCTATAAATGTAAAAGGTGCCACGGGATATCTGGACACCAACTATCGCGGAAAGGCCGAGGGAGCCCTTAAGGGTCTCAAAGACCTTGATTTTATCTTTCTCCATGTGGAAGCCCCTGATGAGGCATCCCATAAAGGGAGCCTGCATGATAAGATCCAGGCCATCGAGTCTTTCGACAAGGATGTTGTAGGTGCTGTGATGGAAGGGTTGAAGAAATATGATGATTACCGGATCATGGTAGTCAGTGACCATTTCACGCCCATCGCAAAAAAGACACACACGGATGACCCGACCCCCTTTGCCTGGTCCGATAAAAAAGGACTAGAGGCCCCTGCTAATGATCTCGCCTTCACCGAAAAGGCCGCAAAGGAAAGCGGCCTGATCTTCGAAAAAGGTCACGAATTGATAGCCTATTTTCTGCGCGGAAAATAGGTAATAGGGACAGAATATCCTGGATTGAGACCTGTGGATCCTCCCTTTGGATAGATGTTATTATAAGGAGCATAAGATGGGATGGTTTGGTAAATTGACATTCGGAACCATGGGGCTACTCTTCGGAGGCCCGCTCGGCGCCATCGCGGGCGCCGCACTGGGACATCATCTTGTAGATAAAGGCGACAACCAGACAGGTAGGTCTCTGCGTATGGGACAGGCGGAACAATCCCAGGCCGCCTATTTTGTGAGCATGTTTTCCATCCTGGGCAAGATCGCCAAGGCGGACGGGAGAATCACCAGGCCGGAGATCGATTGCGTAGAGGACTTCCTCAGGGGCCTTAATATCCCTGAACAGGAGAAACAATTCGCCAAACTCGTCTTCAGCGAGGCGAAAAAATCCCCCTACTCCATAGACGACTTCGCTTCACATATGTACCTTATAAACAGACACAAGCCCACTATCCTCCTTTCGTTCATGGACCTGCTTTTTAAGCTGGTCGCTGCGGACGGTAACCTGCATCCTGACGAAGAAGCCGCCCTTGAAATGATAAAGGAGGCCTTCCGGATAAGCGATACGCAGTTCAGTAATCTTAAGCAGACCTATTTCAGAGACGCTGACAGGTACTACAAGTTGCTCAACTGCAGCCCTGAGAATTCAGATCAAGAAATCAAGGCCAACTACAAAAGACTGGTAAAGGATTTTCATCCTGACACCATCATCTCCAAGGGGCTTCCCGAAGAATTTGTCCAGTTTGCCACCCAACGATTCCAGGAGATACAGGAGGCCTATGACAATATCAGACAGGAGCGGGGTCTTTGAAAAAGATACAGAGATTATCTGGAACAGGTAGGCGAACTGGCACTTAAGTCAATGCGGTTCGGATGATGATTTTCTCTCCAAGTATCCTGCACAACAGCCGGTTTTGCGTACCGGAAAAACTCTTGACAAAATCTTACGAGTGATTATCTTGTTTGCAAAAATTATGTATCCTTTGTAATTTCAGGTATTTACAGGGTCCGATTCTTTACATTTCCTTTTAATCATCAGGAAATAAAGCATTAAGTTTATATCCGATGAAATACGGGTCCCTGGACATCCCCGACTAAATGGAGAGTTCCAGGTCAGTTTTTTTATTCTATATCTGAAAGGAGGAATTTGGAATGAAGATTAGACCTTTAGGTGACAGGGTCCTGGTTTTAAGGATCGATGAGGAAGAGCTGACCTCCGGAGGAATCATTATCCCGGACACAGCCAAAGAGAAGCCCCAGGAAGGCAAAGTGATATCTGTCGGACCGGGGAAGAGGGATGAGGGTGGCAAGATAATCCCTCCTGATGTTAAAAAGGGTAATCGTGTCTTATTCGGCAAATATGCAGGAACCGAAATAAAGATTGGGGGAGTTGAACATCTCATCATGCGCGAGGACGACATCCTCGGAATCATCGAGAATTAATAAAGGGAGGTATGAAAATATGGCAAAGAAAGAGATTAAGTACGGCGGAGACGCCCGGGAAAAAATAACGAAAGGCGTGGATACCTTGGCTAACGCCGTCAAGGTCACCCTCGGCCCCAAAGGCAGGAATGTGCTTATTGAAAAATCATGGGGCTCTCCGAACATCACCAAAGACGGTGTGACCGTAGCAAAGGAGATTGAACTTCAGGATAAATTCGAAAACATGGGCGCGCAGATGGTCAAGGAGGTAGCATCCAAGACATCTGATATGGCGGGTGACGGCACCACAACCGCCACAATACTGGCCCAGGCTATATATCACGAAGGCGCTAAGCTCGTAGCAGCCGGCTCCAATCCCATGTCCATCAAACGCGGGGTAGAAAAAGCCGTTGAAATAATCGTGAAAGAACTGAAAAAGATCTCTAAACCTACCAAGGACAAAACGGAAATAGCACAGGTGGGCACGGTCTCCGCAAACAATGACAGGACCATAGGGGACATCATTGCCGAGGCCATGGAAAAGGTTGGAAAGGAGGGAGTAATAACGGTTGAAGAGGCAAAAAGCATGGATACTACCCTGGAGATTGTAGAGGGAATGCAGTTTGACAGGGGTTACCTTAGTCCCTATTTTGTCACTAACCCCGAAAAGATGGAGGCCCATTTGGAGGACCCCTACATATTGCTGCATGAAAAAAAGATCAGCAGTATGAAAGACATGGTGCCTGTTCTGGAGCAGATCGCAAAGTCCGCTAAGCCCCTCTTGCTTATAGCAGAGGATGTGGAAGGAGAGGCCCTTGCCACTCTGGTAGTCAACAAGCTTCGTGGCACGCTCAAATGCGCTGCCGTGAAGGCACCGGGTTTCGGAGACAGACGCAAGGCCATGCTGGAAGACATAGCCATACTGACAGGCGGCCAAGTCATAAGTGAGGATCTCGGTATCAAGCTTGAGAATATCTCATTAAAGGACCTGGGCACGGCTAAAAAGGTGACTGTTGACAAGGATAATACCACCATTGTGGACGGAGGCGGTACCAGGAACGCGCTGGAAGGCAGGGTCAAGCAGATCCGGGCACAGATTGATGAGACTACCAGTGATTATGATCGTGAGAAGCTACAAGAGCGCCTGGCAAAACTCATCGGCGGGGTCGCCGTGATCAATGTGGGAGCGGCAACCGAGGCCGAAATGAAGGAAAAAAAGGCCAGGGTCGAGGATGCCCTTAACGCGACACGAGCGGCTGTTGAAGAAGGTATTGTCCCGGGCGGCGGGGTCGCCTTTATCCGGGCAATGAAGGCCCTTGAAAATCTCAAAATGGACAGCGAAGAACAGATGGGTGTCAATCTCATAAGGCGGGCCCTTGAGGAACCTGTGCGGCAGATTGCCAACAACGCGGGATTTGAGGGGTCGATAGTGGTACAGAAGGTCTTGGACGGTAAAGGCAATCTCGGATTTAATGCGGAAACCGGCGAGTATGAAGACATGATAAAATCCGGTATCATAGACCCGACCAAGGTTGCCCGGTTCGCCCTTCAGAATGCGGCTTCCGTGGCCGGTCTCCTTATGACTACAGAGGCGATGGTAGCAGAAAAACCGGAGGAGAAGAAGACATCTGCTCCACCGTACATGCCCCCCGAGGATATGTACTAATCAATAATGAAAATACGGGGACCCCGGACAGAGGAAATTCTGCCCGGGGTTTACTAAGATACCTCTAGTCGGTAAAACTCCCCCTGATTCTTATGGTTATATCGGGTTTCTCATCATAATTCGTTCTCAAACCAAGAGATCCACTGAAGGAATCCCCCGCTCCGGGGATATTCGATACATAGACAACGAACCTTTTCCCCCTCTCAATCTCTTCGATCCTGTATGTCGCTTTGCCCTCGAGGTCAAACCGGACCGGTTCCAGTGTAAGCGGTTTATCCAGGCCCGCCTTGATCTCAACGCCTTTTGTTACTATTGCGCCCTCCTTTCCATAAAGCCTTACAGTACTCACCTCAACGGATATGGGAACCCAAACAAACGCCCTGATTCCTATCGTGAACCGTTCTGTTTCAGGATCATCTGTATAAACAGAGGCTGTCTTATGAATATCCCCGTCATACCCTTCGGTATCTACTCTCAAGACAATCTTTCCCTCCCCTCCGGGGGGGATTATCCTGTCAAAGGATAGCGCCGAACATCCTCAACTGCCAGCGATCCTTCTGATTTCCAGGGGTGCATCGCCTTTATTCAACACCATAAAGTCATGGGTGATTATATCCCCCTCTCCAACCTGACCAGCGTCGAATTCATTTTCCGGAAATACCAGGCTGGGGCCCTTTTTGCTATCCTGGGAATGGGCACTCCATGGAATAACAAGGATCAGAACAGCCATGCAGCCCGCAACAAGAGTTTTTTTCATATCCTTTTCTCCTTACTTTTGAGCAACCGGTCCTTCATTACTAAACCACCGGGTTGTTTTCAGACATATTTTGACCAGCATGAGCATGACAGGCACTTCTATAAGCACACCCACTACCGTGGCAAGGGCCGCTCCCGAAGAATGCAAAATCAAGTCTTTTAATAGTCTGATCCATTTTTTTATCCTCCATTATTTTCGATTACAATCCTGACTCTCTTCAATACCCGGCAACATAACAACAGGGTAATCCTTTAAGGAATCCCATCTCGATCGGGTGTTGCCTTCGCGCAACAGGTATCAAATCCTTCAACACCTTTTTGCCAGAGCCTTTTCCTGGGTCAATCCACCGCGCTGTTTGCCAGCCCAAGGCAGCGGGAAGAAATGTCTCATAAATCCCCACGTGGATTGAAACCATTTTGCTGTTTCATCCGCTATTTCAGGGTTTACATAGCTATATTCCGATATATATATCTAAAAATCAGAAAATTTTTTAACCCTACTCTTGCAGATATTCTCCCTCTTGATATCAGGAATCTTTTCAATAAGATCTCTTACCTCAGGCTCATCTCCCAGCCAATGCC
>CAYUYB010000194.1:0-5729 GCA_964449025.1 uncultured Desulfobacteraceae bacterium | reverse complement strand
TCTATCATTTAGTAATTCTGCCTGTGGTAAACCTCATTCTTTGCTGTTTGGGATATCTTACAATAAAATCCCCTTGCCGTCAAGGAAAAAGTAAGATATAATTTACATTATGAAAAAACTAGGTGAGTTCATCAAAGAAAAGAGACAGGCAATGGGCTTATCCCTCCGGGATGCGTCAAGACTCTCAGGAGTCTCCCACACGCACATACGAGACATAGAAGATGGAAGGAGCACCCCATCCTTTGAGATGGTTATGAGGTTTCTCAAGGCGTACACGGTAGACATAGCAAATCCCTTTTAGATCGGACCAGATAGTTTTGAATCATCTCCTCTTGTGCGCCTTTTCAGATGATGTTTCCGAGAGTAGTTGGCCCTCAGGAAACGCCTTCTTTTTCATATTCTTGGTTCTCAAGAAATTTCCTGAGCCTGCGCCAACGGGTACGATAGAGCTCCCGGATTTATTGAGAAGTTACTCTTAATGGACCCCAATATTGCAGAAGGAGAAGAAGATGTCAAAAGTAATGATACACCCGGCTAATTATGACAATGTCCGTCAGGCCGTGGACCAGGCCTTCCAACTCTTTCCCGTGAAGGTGGCGGAAAAAAGGTCTTGATAAAACCCAATGTGCTTCGTTCCACTGAGGCCAAAGAGGGGATCGTAACCCACCCGGCCGTCCTGCGAGAGGTGGTAGAGAAGGTGGAAGAAATGGGACCGGCTTCACTTGTTGTGGGCGACAATCCCGGTATTTTCAGTTACGGTGCAAACGAGGAGGTCTTCAAAAAAGCCGGATTGATGGAAGCCTCAAGGGGCTATTATGAGAACATAGGTAACGACTCACAAAAGGTTGACTTTAACCCCGATTTCATGCCGAAGGTGAGCGTCTCACGAGCCGTGCTTGAGGCCGACATCATCATCAGTCTGCCCAAATTCAAAACCCACGGTCTAACGGTAATGACCGGAGCCATGAAAAACTGTTATGGTTATTTGCCCGGGGCCCAGAAGGCCCGTTTGCACAGGGCAGCCGGGAGCCCTGAACGTTTCCATGAAGTGGTGGTGGAGGTGTTCCGTCTCAGGGTGCCTGACCTTTTTATCGTAGACGCCGTGGTAGGTATGGAGGGGAACGGACCGGCCTCTCCCGACCTCAGGGATATCGGTCTGATTATGGCCTCCGACGACGCCATGGCCATGGATACAGTTATGGCAAAGATGATGGGGTTGGAACCGGGCCTGCTTCGCTTTCTCCAGAAGGGTAAGGAGATGGGCTTGGGTGAGCACGATTTTGATAAGATAGAAATCATCGGTGAGTTTAAGACGCTTCCCGACTTTAAGCTCCCTCCCTTGGGCGAAACCATCATAACGGAAAACAAGGCCATCCAGGAAATGATGCACAGCCGGACCCTGCTTCGGCCGGAGGCGGACCCGGACCTGTGCACGGCCTGCGGTACATGCCTAGATCAGTGTCCGGTATCGGCCCTGTCTATGAACGGTGAGTACCCCCTTGTGGACGCCGACACCTGCATAACCTGTTTCTGTTGTCAGGAAATCTGCCCTGAGAAGGCGATTACGCTGAAATAGTCATATAGAGTTTCCCATCTGGTGGTGCTATAATCTTAATTAATTCGGCCCCTCACAAGAATTTGTAGGTAAGAAGGGCGTTGATATTCCATTTTAGGGAAAGGTGGTGATGGCTGTTCTGAAGTGATTAGCTGGAAGGCGCCGTCTTTTCTTCGCTCGCTCCGCTCGACTCAGACCCCACCTTTCGGGCGGGTCCCCTGTTTCACGGCATATCTGGGGGGAAAGAGAGGGTCTTCTCATTTAGGAAACGCTTTGTCTCCTGGGGAAGAGAAGTAAATTCCAAACGCGTCCTGACGTTGGCTGAGGCTCCCTCGGGTCGGTCAACGGCCGTAACCTTTGCATAGAGCTCGGGGAGGACCGAGGTCTCCGGGGAAACCAAAAGGATCTTGAGATTCGCGTGCAACTCCATCTCCCTTTCCAGTGAGGCTTCGGCAGCCATTGGAGCAAGCCCTGTCAGGCGACCTGATATTGCCCTTTCCGAAATCGCCTTACCCTCCACGACAAAACAGGTCATAGCCAATGGTGGTTTCAGGCTTCGGAATTCCTCTGTGGGCTTGTCAGGAAGGGACACCCCGTATCGGCCCTTGATACCATCGACATCATAGAGTGCCACCGGTTGAGCGATTCCCTTAAACCGAACTTCCATGGTATCCCGGACATTCACCAGGGATTCTATCTTCTGATACGTGCTGGAACTGATCAGGATTTGCCCGCCAACGGTATAGGCTTCGAGCCGATAGGCTGTATTGACCGGGGTGCCGATGGCGCTGTATTTTGAACGTTTTTTCGAGCCGATATTGCCAACGACCACTTCCCCGCTGTCAATGCCGATACCCATTGAAAGTTCGGGTAGGTTCAGTCGTTTCTGCTCTCGGTTGATTTCCAACATGGCGTTTTGCATTTCTATGGCACACGCCACGGCGCGCTCCGGGTTATCCTCAGCAATCAGGGGCGCCCCAAAAAAGACGAGGATACCGTCCCCCTGTAGCTCGTCCACCGTCCCTCTATAACGGGCAATGATTTCTATCATCTGTTTAAGGTAACGATTAAGGATGTCGATGACTTCATGGGGAGAACGCCTGGATGATAGAGCTGTAAATCCCCTAAGATCGGATACAAGGAACGTGACCTCGCGGGTCTCACCGCTCATTTCTAACCCATCGGGCGAACCCAGGAGTTCATCTACGACCTCATCTGTCAGGTAACGGCCGAATGTTCTGCGAATAAAATTTCGGTCTTTTTCCTCCCTGATATAGCGGTAAACAACGATGGAGGCGACGGCAAGGGCGAGGGTGAATAATTGGGGTATGATTTTAAAAATGAGGTTACCGTAAAGAAAGCAAATAGACGCAATGGCGACATAGCACACCGCAATAGAAGCAGTTCCCAGAGAAAAGTAGAGGGATGAAAACTTGAGTGAAAACAAAAGTACCATAAGCATGAGCAGGATCTGGATCGCGAACATTTCTCTGCCCGAAAGTGCTCTCAGAAACGATTCCTGGAGGATGGTATGTATTGCATTCGCATGAATACCGCTTGAAATGAACTCGGCATCGGTCGGTACAGGGCCCAGGTCTGCCGTTCCCGTAGTCACTTCTGAAATGATTACAATCTTTCCGGACAATTCATCCCGCCACATCTCCATTTCATCACGATCATCTGAGGCGTAAAAGAGATCGGCAAAGTTATAATGTTTCATGCTCCCCCATGGGCCGATAAAATTTATCAACATGTCTCCATGCCGATCTATGGGAATCACGATGTTACGTCCTGATGGTTCTCCGGTTTTTTTTGCATCTTTGAGGGTAATTGATTTTCCCGGCCTGATGATGATGTTTTCCGGACGGACATCGAGATAATCGCAGACGCCCCTGAAGGCAAAGCTTGGATAAAATGCCCCTTTATACGTCACCACAAGCGGTATCCTGCGGTTGACCCCATCGGGATCGGTTTTGAGGTTGAGATAGCCTAATCCCTTAGAGGCCGATGCAAGCTCGGGAAAGGTAATCAGGGGATTGATCCCTTCATAAAGATCATCAGGGTCTCCATCAACGACCACATTCCATTCCGTCGCTTTGAGGTATGGTACCCCTTTTGATCCCTTTTTGGACCGGCGACCCTTACGGTCCTCCCTTTCCGATAACTTGAATGCCATTCCAAAATATGCGTTGCCTGCCTCTCTTGTGGCGTCAATCATCGCACGGTCTTCAACCCGATCGGAGCGTGCGGCAAAGATGAAGTCGTACATCTGTGCCGATACGTTCATCTTGGTCAGGTTTCGTATGACCCTCGCATAGTGAGATCGGTTCAAATAAAAGGTCCCAAGACGTTTAAGGCTTGAATCGCTGATGTCCACATGGGCAATGATAGGGTTGTATCGAGGCTGGAGACGGGATGCGGATGCCCTGAAAAAAAAGAGACGGTCGATGGCCTTCCTGTCCCACGTCTCAAACAGGTCAGGCAGGAGCCAGAAACATAAGTGGGCGGCAACATAGGCGCTCACAATCAAAAAAATCGTAATTTGAATATGTTGTTTTTTATTTGTGATCAATAGTAAATGTCTTGCCGTAAAAATTAGATGTGGAGACCTGGGATGCGATCGGATCGATATCGGGAAAAGCGGATTGCTCGTCTTTGACCACACCCCGAACATTCCCCCCGATGGCAATAGGACGTTCGGCAGAGGTTGCAAGTTTTCGATGCTTCCGCTTTATCTTTCTGATCTCGGCAAGGAGCTGTTTGGCCAATCTCTTCTTCTCTTCACCGACGACGGAATCGTATTTCCGGTACTCTGCCTCAAGCGGGTGCAATCGTTTGGCAGACGCGAGAAGATAAAAGGTTTCAAGCCCCACATTTTTATCCAGTTCAAACCATGTCTTCCCCTTGGGGATGTAATACTTTTCGCCTGTTTTATAGTCTGTATCAAACTGTTGCAGCGTGTATGGAAATAAGAGGTGCATATCATCCTCTGCGGTCCTGTAAAACAGATACACAAAACATCTGTTCTTAAGCTGGAGCAACAGCTTTAGACGATCCCCGGTTTTCAGGACGGTATCACGTGTGATAGCGACGAGCCTGCGGTCATCTGTTGCCCCGACCATCGCGCCAAATGCCCAGCGGAAGGAAACCGCATCTTCTCCCTTCTGTTCCGCAATGACATTCCCCCGGGTCGAAAAAAGGAGGAACAGAGCGATCGCAAAGAACAGAGCCAGATTGATTAACAGAAAACGTTTCATTATATTCCCTCCCACGTAGCGGGTTGATCATTTTCCCCCAACAAAAAAGAGAAACTCTCCCTCTCCTTCTAACCTGCCGTATAATGGGGTCTGGGCCTGCCCCGAGGCATTAGAGACTGTCGGTCTGAGATAGGCCCCGAGCTCGGTTCCGGTTACGACGTTATCTTTATTAAAGTCCGCCTCTCCCCCAAGAGCGCGTAGAAAATAAGTGGTAAAGACTCCATGGCTTCCCTTTTCCTGCACCTGCTCTCCCTTGCCCCCGGCGGTGATGATCTGAACCACGCGCATGGAGGATATTTTCCTCAAATAATCACTGATTTTGGGTGAAACCCCGCCCGATCTATTGAGACCCAGACCGGAATAGCAGGAGTCCATGGCATAGAGAATGTGTTTTGCAGGGATGCGGCTGGAAAGGGACCGTATTTGATCCATGGAGATGGCCGTAGCCCCATAGTTGGAGACATCACCATCAACAGGGATGATATACCCCCTTTTTCCTCCTTTGGGCAGATCCTCGGTCTGGCCATGACCTGCAAAGTAAAAAAGGAGGCGGTCATTACGTCCTACGATCTCGGGGAGGTTATGAAAAAGCTCGGTCAGTATCCTCCGCTGTGTGGCCTCCTTATCTAAGATAACGGTGATATGATCGAATCCGGTTTCCTTCAGTTTTTCTGCAATAGCCTCGGCATCATTGACGGCGAACTCCAACGAAGGCCATTTTTCGTAGCTGTCTATTCCAATGACAAGGGCAAAGGATTTTCCATACAGGTTTTTCTCCTGTGAAGGGGTCTCCACTTTGATTAACGGGGGCAGTGTATATGCCTTTCCCTCTATGGTTACGGATAGGGTTGATTGATTTCCGAGGCGATCGGCCGCTTCTACAACTATTGTATTGCTCCCCACCTCGATCGGAATAT
>CAYUYB010000193.1:0-5738 GCA_964449025.1 uncultured Desulfobacteraceae bacterium | reverse complement strand
GTTTTTATATCAACAATGAAGATTGCTTCGTTAGTATTATCAAAAAGAGTCCTGTACCTGTCATTAGACTCCTGAAGAGATCGTTCCAACTGCTTACGGATAGTAATATCCCTTACCACACCCACTGACCCATTGAACTTACCGTCCAAGAATATCGGAGACAGTTTGATAGAGTACCATCTGATTTTGCCTCTTACCTCAAGACAAAAATCATATTCGCCGACTTCCCCTTTTTTATTTTTATTAAAGGCACCAACGAATAGCTTATCGATATCCGGAGGCAAGGCTTCCGAATGTCTTTTCCCCATAAATTCCTGGGGTGAAAGATGATATAATTCACTTGGAGAAGGCGTATGGTGGAAAATGAATCTGCCATCCTTGTCAAACATAAAAACCAGATCCACCATGGAGGATAAAATGCTCCTGACTTTGCTCTCAGATGCCCCTAAGGCATTGACAACTTGTCCATGGTTAATGGACTGCTCTTCTAATACCTTAATCCTCTGTTCCATCTCTTTACAGGTAAGCTTTCGAGCCATATAAAACCTCCGATTTTCTTTAAAAACCAGATCAGATAATGCGTGCCGCGATCTTAAAGGTGCCGTAGTCGGCATTCGGCTATCTACAGCTTGCCATATTTTTAAATCAGATTCCAGCGAAGGATTTAATGCCCAACCATGCTGAATCACCAGAGGTAAAAGTCACGCGATTGATCAGCGTGGCGTGATTCCGAATGAAATAATTCTATCTTTGTTCTTCCCCTGAACGGCTAATAAATGAATGCTTCTTGACGACCTCCTGCAACCGACAATAATGCCATTGCGGATCTCCCGGTGACCAGGTGCCATCAGCATAAGCGGCGCAGGTATCAGGCCTCTCGAGCGGGTATTCCTCCAGGGGATCATCCACCAGATTGTAGAATTCGCAATCGCCTGTCTCGGCATCGCCTGTACAAACTACCTTGTACATCGCGTTACGCGCGCCTACCTGTTTAGTCCCTCCTGTCATCAGGTTTAAAGATTCTGTGAGCACGTATCCTTCGTTCGCATCACGGGTGGTATTACCCTCGTTAAGGAGCACGGGAACCAGTGAAACAGCGTCAAGGGGCGTTGTGCCGGTACCTTCGCTGTTGTTGACTTGTTTGGGGACATCAAGTCCCGCCAATGCCAAAGCGGTGGAAAACAGGTCCGCCGCGTGAACAATTTCACCGTTCATGGATTCGGACTTGATGCCTGGCCCTTTGATCGTCATTGCCACACGCGCGCCGCTTTCATAGGCCGTGCCCTTGCCCCGACCTTTTCTGGTTATGTACATGTTGTCGATAAAATCCAGGTTGGGACGGCCATACATGGGAGTGCCGTTATCGCTGATGTAGATGACGTAGGTATTGGGATCTATTTTATGCACCGCGTCGAGTAATCTGCCTATAATGGTATCCATAGCATTGGTCATGGCGCGCATCAATGATTCACCGCTGCAGGAGCCGGTCCTGTTTGAGCCGAATTCACCGCCGCACGCGTTCATCTCAGCAAGGCTTTCCTTATCCAGGGTATCGGCATTGGGCACTGCCATGGCGCTTGGTTGTTGCATAATCGTGGTATGCGAAAGATTAAAAGCCAGCCAGGCGAACCAGGGTTTCACGGGATTTTCTTTCTCCTGTTTGGTGATCCATTCAATAGTATCGGCCACCTTAACCACCGGGGCGAACGTAGTGGGCGCGATGCCAGGTAGAGATCTTGTCGGAGGTTCTTCCGTCAGCCACTCATTCGCCGGTGTTCTATCATCCTGGATCTGATAGTCGTATTTCCAGTAGGATGTAATGGCAGCGAAGAGGTTGCCTCTGAAGATATCAAACCCTGCCTGTTTGGGTTTGATTCCCGGATAACCGGGCGTATCGCCACGGCCGGGCATGCCTGCCAGGTGCCATTTACCGAACATCCCTGTGCTGTAACCTCCTTCATCCTTCAGTTTTTGCACGAAGGATGTGTGGTTCTGCGACAGAGGGTCCGCGTAGCTGAGCACTTTGGTTTTTTTGCCAAAGAGGCCTGTCAGGATAGCGGCCCGTGTGGGAGAACAGAAGGGATGTCCCCAGACATTGGTGAAAGTCATTCCCTCCCGGGACAACTGATCCAGCCTGGGAGTGGAGGCCGGCAGGCCTTTAATCGCTTTATAATCCGGATGATTATGTCCGGAAGGTCCGTACTTTTTGACCAGATCATCAATCAGGCCCGGATACATGTCTGAAGTCACATCCACCCCGAAATCATCGGAGATAATCAGCAGGATGTTCGGACGCTTTATCTCTCCAGATTTACCGCCCATTGCCAGTGCGTTAGCGCACAGATTCACGGCAAGAAAGACCGCCCCCAAAACAAACGCCACTCTTAATTTTGATATCCTTACTCCTAGCATAGTATCCTCCTATTGTTAATTTTTCCCTTTATATTGAAAATTAAATTAATAAAATCAATGTTGTGTGTCAATATCAATGGCACACGATATCGCACCCGCCGATCCATGTCAATTTCACATTTCTTTCAATTATCCGCATAATGTTGACTCACCAATGAATAGATAATAGTATGTCAGCTCGTTCTATTTAACCGGCAAATACCATAAGGAAGATTGGGAAAAACAGATTTGGTTCAGAAATCAATGAATTCGAATTCCACCGATATTAAAGAACCGCGTAAAGACCCGGAAGATCCCCGTTATATGTATAAAAGCCTTATCTTTCACTTCAGACCAAGGAGGATACACAGAAAAGCGCTCGATTTCACGCTCACGTTCGGCCTGGGCGGAATGGCCTTCCTATTGATCCTGCTGTTATTTAGCACGGGCATTCTTATGAAATTTTTCTACCTGCCTTTTCCTGATAAGGCCTACGAGTCTATAATCTACCTGAGAAGCAATGTCCTGTTTGGGTCCTTTATTCGGAATATCCATTACTGGTCTGCCAATATCCTCGTCGTTGTGGTGTTTTTACATCTTCTACGCGTCTTTTTCACTTCCGCCTTTCATCCTCCGAGACAATTTAACTGGATTATAGGTCTTTGCTTGCTCGCGATAATATTACTCTTTAATTTTACCGGGTATCTGCTTCCCTGGGACCAGCTTTCTTTCTGGGCGGTCACCATCTCCACGGGTATGATGGATTATATCCCATGGATAGGAAACCGGTTGCAGACATTAATAAGGGGTGGCACAGAGGTCGGTTCTTCCACCCTTTCCATTTTTTATGCCGCTCATACGGCCTTGCTGCCGGCCGCCCTGATCCTTTTAGTGCCCTTCCATTTCTGGCGCGTGCGCAGGGCGGGAGGAGTAGTCATACCCATGTCATCGGCAGAAAAGATTAATAGCGCGGACACAAGGGTTCCTGCTATCCCAAACCTCATTCTACGTGAACTGGTAGTTGCGCTTATATTAATCGCGGTTGTTCTTTGTCTTTCCATACTCTTCGACGCGCCCCTTGGAGATAAGGCTAATCCGGGGCTTAGCCCCAACCCCACGAAGGCGCCCTGGTACTTTATAGGTTTTCAGGAGATTCTCCTTCATTTTCACCCGCTGATCGCTGTTTTCATCATTCCTCTTCTGATTATTATCGGTCTCGTAAGAATAGCCTATAATCAATACCCTTCCCACCGAGAGGGTATATGGTTTATCTCTTCAAAGGGTGGCCTGACGGCCGCCATTTCCTTTTTTATCGCGCTGTCAATCACGCCTATTGCTGTTATTTTGGATGAGTATATCCTTGATTTCGCCGGCTGGATGCCTTACCTGTCACCAATTATCAGCAATGGCCTGATTCCCCTTTGCATTGTGCTATTAGGATGCTATCTTATGTATCTGCCCCTGGTGAAGCACTATGGTCCGGATAAAAATGAAGCGGTGCAGATGGCCTTTGTCTTTTTTCTCACGGTATTCATCATACTTACGATAACAGGCGTATGGTTCAGGGGCGATGCGATGAAGCTGTCATGGCCCGGGGCGTGGTGAAACGGGTTTAAGGATGTTTGATAAGCTGTAACCGATCACTGAATAGTGTTATGTCAAAACTCGACGAGACGACAAGAGAACAAGATACACATAGGTCTTTTTTCCGCAGATCTTTTCTGAATATAATCTGGGCGGGTCTGGGGATCGTCGCTATCGCGGAATTTGCGTCGGTAATTATCTCCTATCTAAGCCAAGGTAAGGCGCGTGAGAAATCGGGCAGATCAACCGTCATAATAGATGCCGGTCACGTTGATCGTTTTCCGGTCAACTCGGTGACCGCCAATATTCAGGGAAGATTTTACCTGTGCAGGATGGAAGACGGCGGGTTCCTAGCCCTTTCCAGCAAGTGCACACACCTGGGGTGTACCGTTCCCTGGGTTGATAAAGAAAAGAGATTCGCGTGTCCCTGTCACGGCTCATCTTTTGACATTACAGGTAATGTCATCAGTCCCCCGGCCCCCCGGCCTCTTGATATTTACCTTGTGGATATTGAAAACAATATTGTGAAGGTGGACATAAGCAAGGGTATAAAGCGCGAAAGATTCCTCAAGAAACAACTCGTGTACGCGAAGAAGGTTCTGAAATGAAAGGATGGAAAATAGCAGGTATTTTAGTCACTATCCTGATCGTCTTTTCTGTCCCTATCTATCTGTTAAAGAACGTCTATCTGTCTCCCCTTCCGCCAAGTGATCAATCAGCAATGAAATACGATTTCACGGGCAGCCTGAAATGCGCGGACTGCCACAGAAAGGAATATGACCAATGGCGGGGTTCACATCATGATCACGCAATGGATATTGCCTCTCATGAGACCGTCCTGGGTGATTTCAATGACGTCCTGTTCGAAAGCCACGGCGTAACATCAAGGTTTTTCCGAAAAGACGGCAGGTTCTTTGTCCACACACAGGGACCGGGCGGTAACATGAAGGATTTTGAAATCACCCATACCTTCGGCTGGTATCCTCTTCAACAATATCTTGTTCCGTTTGAAGGCGGGCGTCTGCAATGTCTGCCCATCGCGTGGGATGTCAGGGAAAATAAGTGGTATGATCTCAACCCGAATAACGTGATCGACACACAGGATTGGCTCTACTGGACAAACGCCGGCCAAAACTGGAATGGGATGTGCGCCGAATGTCATTCCACAAACCTCAAAAAGAACTATGATCTGAAGAGTGATACATATCACACCACCTGGACCGATATCGATGTTGGTTGCGAGGCGTGTCATGGTCCCGGATCAAGGCATGTTGAATGGGCCGAGACGCCTGATATGGGAAGGCCTTCGGTGGAAAATTATGATCTCTTGGTCAAGACATCCGGGATTACCTCCCGGGAGCTGGTAGAATCATGCGCCCCTTGTCACAGCAGGAGGTCCATACTGGGCGATTACACGCACGCGGAACCTGATCTCCTGGACATCATGCTGCCCAGTCTTCTCACTCCAGAATTGTACTTCCCTGACGGGCAAATACTCGAAGAGGTATATGTTTACGGCTCTTTTATTCAAAGCAAGATGTATGATCGCGATGTGAAGTGCAGCGACTGCCATGATGTCCACAGCGGAAAGCTGGTAATGGAAGGTAATGATCTCTGTCTGCAATGTCACAGGGCCAGCGAATATGATGTTAAGAACCACCATTTTCACAAGATGAAAGGAGAAGAAGGGGATCCTATCAGATCGAGTGACGGCAAAATCCTGTTCGACGTGGGTACCGGGTCCGAGTGCGTGCAGTGTCACA
>CAYUYB010000192.1:0-5748 GCA_964449025.1 uncultured Desulfobacteraceae bacterium | reverse complement strand
TTTAAAAAATATCACTACCATTATCACACTATCATAATATTTCATCAAATTCAAGGATGTCCCTGAAAACACGAACACCCCCCCACGAGGACTAGGTCCCCACTCCCATGTGCTAACTATGTAACTACCATCCGGAGCCACGTCGACATCATTGAATTCTCCTGTTCCTCGCCAACCAGAGAAGATCGGTTTAGCTCCCCTACCTGCATGCATACCGCCAATAAAATTGCCTTGTCGATCCCATACGTTGATAAACTCATTATCCATACTTTTTGCTGCGAATATTCTGCCGTCTATCGACATTCTTAGATGTCCTGGCTCCTCATTCGGTTTAAATTTTAGTTCCATCTGTCCATCAAGATTATAGGCTACAATTTCTTTCCCCTTCCACCCAGTTATAAGGATAAGGATTCGAGAGCAATCTGAAGTTACGGCCACATCGGAAATTGACCCATTAACCGCTATACTTCCTTCCTGTATTCCGTCGAAGTTGAAGATATCCAACTTTTTTCTCCCCCATTCCCAGGAAATTATACGTTCGGCATCCAGGGCTATTTGCGTATATTCTTCTTTTAAAGGGCATTCCTTAATGTCTTTCCTCCAAAGCTCTCGCATGAAGCCTTTTATGGACTTAACTTTGTCCTCCATCTTCTCGATACTTTCTTTCTCGCTTTGCCTCTCTTCTGTTGGTTTCGATCTCTCTTTTTGTATAGCCGTTTTCTTGGTCAACTCACTATTCCGCATTTTGTTAAGCGCAGCTATCTTTCCAGCATCTTTCAATATCCAACCACAGTTTTTACATGTATACTCTTTCCAACAAGTATCATATTCAAATTCCGAGGAGCCACATTTATCACACAAGGGTTTTTGATGCTCTGCCATGCTCATAACCTCCCTTCTAAACATCTAAGCCTAACGTGTTTTTCAGCCGCCGGGCTTTGGCGGTCGGCTGGAAAAAATTGTTGGCCGTAATTATTGATTGTTCTCCGTCTCGACTTGCCTGCCTTTACCTCCCATCATGATATCGTCGAGCCAGTCAAGGATCCTTGCATTCGATATAAGAATGGCTCCCATTTGACAGTGTTCCTCAGCCCCTTCCTCCTTTGTAAATAACATAAAGTCTTTCGGAGACTTAAGGGCCTCGAAGAGCTTCCTTGCTTGCCCAGGCATGTCCTTGTCTCCTTCGGAATCAACAATGAGTATGGGGCAGGTGATCTTCTCCGCAACGTCCTTAAGGGTATAAGGTCTCGTCATCTTTAGCCAGTCACTAGGGGATTTGGCATGGAAGGTAAACATACCATTCGCCATTACCCACCGAAAGGAGGGGTCCGATTTCATTTTGGCATAGATCCACTTGTCGATCTCTTCGGCACTCTCCCGGGTGTCAAGGGAGTTGTCCTCCGCCGGCGTCAGGCGAGCTGTCATGTGAAAATCGTATACACCTCCGTTGGCAATGCACGCCTTAATCCTCTTTTCAAACGCGACGGCCCGAGGGGCAAGGTAACCGCCGAAGCTGATACCCATCAGGGCAATCCTCTCCGCCTTAACCTCCTTTAGCGTAACGGCATAATCGACTACAGGTCTCACTACAGTTTCCCAGTTGGGTCGAAAAGGCAGATTCTGCACCCTGATCACCCCGCCCTGCCCCGGCCCTTCAAAGAGGAGAACATTATACCCCCGTTTAACGGCGAAGTACGCAGTTTCAAAATAGAGCTCCTCCTTCGTGCCATCAAAACCGGAGTGAACAATCAATAAGGGTCTTTTTGTCCTTGACTTATCGACGAGGCAAAGGTATCCAGGCAGTGTCGTTCCTTCAAAGGGGATTTCAACAGGTATTATCGGGTGGCCGGTCAGTTTCGCCGCTTTCAGGAAGCTGTCCCGGCTTTTCTTCCAGACCGACACAATGCGTGGATCTTCCGGATTGGTATGAAGGAAAAATTCGGCCGCCCGGTAATAGTTGGAGGCCTTGAAAAACTCCTGCCTCGCACTGATTGGCCTGCCTCGTGCAAGGAAATCATCACCGGCTTTCTCGCACTGTTGCGCAGTCTTCAACCATTGCCGGTACCAACTCTCATCGTCTCCTTCCTTGATTGAGTATACCGTTCTAAGAACTTCACCTACATCTGCGCCTCCGCTTACCGCATAGCCCAGCGCCCGGAGCGTCTGGAATGAATACTGTGCGTCCTTAAAGATCAGTTCCATGGGAAATACATTCCCAACCATAAACGGACATATCGCGAATAGCCATGCTAAACAATGGATAACGTTTGATGCTTTCTTCATAAATGCCTCCCTCTCCGCACATGTTCTTTGTACCCTGACGGCCAACGGTTGAACTCACTGGTTTTTACGAAGCGGAGCGGAGTAAAAATCCAGTGTAGTGATTGGTTATGTGTTCTTAGATTCAAGCAGTTTAATTTTGGTTTCTAATTGACGTATTTCTTGAAATGTGACTCTCAAATCTCCATAGTTCGGGGCATCATTTTTGTTTTCTTCACTGTCATCTTCTTCCTCTGGTATGATAAAATCAACTTCACCACCAAATTCTATAAAATTGACTAAATTATTAACAGCTTTATCAAGAGCAGTTATTTTATCCCCTTCTCCGTCTTTATTTATTTTTAACTGTTTAATTATTTCTGTAGATATGGCTTCAATTCCTACCGTTTTTTCTTTTTCTGCTTCTTTTGCAATGTCTTTCGCTAACTTTTTGTTGCTTAATTTCATGCTCCGTATCTCTTCAGCTTTTTTCCGGATATCTAAAACTTTTTCGGCAACCTTTAAGGCCGACAATATTATTCCACTTGTTGTCGTTGCAATACTGGCGATGACTGCAAGTTCAATTATTATTGATCCTTTAGTGGCGCCAATAATTTTAACATCTTCTGGGGGTAGATTGTTGGCAATCGCGATGCCGCGACCTATTTCATACCAAATATTTCCCCAATTTTTAAAATCAATCACATTCGACATAGTAGCACGGCCTGTAAAGCTGACTCGTATTAATACCTCATTGTCAGTTTCATATATTTCTTCATATACACAATCTGTTAGGCCTGCTTTTATTTGATCTGACTTTTGGATACCTTTGGCTATTTTTTGATGAATCTCTTGTAGTTTTTGCGCTGAATTGGCGACATCTATAACATTTTTGTATAAAATATCCTCTATTATTTCTACACCTTCGTCTCCAACGGCTTGTGCTATTCCAAGCTTTACCAAGAAAAGGAATTGGTCTTTTGTGAGTCTACGGAGAGGAACATTCTTTATTGTTTCAATTAATTCATTTTTTTGAGCCTCAAAAGACGGTTTTTGCTGATTTGGTTGGGCATGCTTTTGGAGAATTTGCTGTAATGCTTGGTATTTTTGAGGTATTTGGGTCGATACAATTTTATCAGTTACCCAATGAGTGAGATCATATAATTCAGATACATTCATATTTAACTCCTTTTTCACATAACGGCCCGATAACCAGACGGCGCGTTTTTTAGCCGGTCTGGTTAATTGGATTGTTGTACAGTTTTTTCTTTCTTTTTGTTTAAAATATTCCAGTCATATCCTTTCAACAACGACAGGGATTTAAATATTTGAAATGAGTATTCAGAAAAAAGTTCAAGGCAAAATGTCGCATTTTTGCTGTTAATATTTAGATGGTATCCTTCTTCGACAATGTCACCTGGAAAATACTTTTTCAATATTTCTTGTTTGGTTTTAGACCAATTTTTCATCCTCTCGATTTTTAATATAAAATTTGAATGGGTTGCACAGTGCCGAATTTCTTCGACCACGCCAAACCATTCAGTAAGATCAATTACACGATTATTTTGGACTTCACTTTCTGAAATGGCAGGGCATAGTTTACGGAGAAACTTTAATTTACCTGAGTTAGTTCGGTAATGATAATCAATGTATGTTCGCCAAAAAACATTATCCGTCTTGATCAGATTTTTACTTTTCTTGTCTAATTCAAATTTTTCTATATTATTTATTTCAGCAAAGTTTTGATTTTCACTAAGGAATGTTGCTGAAATATCTTTAAGAAATCTTTCAAAAGCCTCATAGGCTTGTGAAACTGTCCATGCGGATTCACGAGCTAACAATAGTTTAATTAATTTGAAATATTCCTCGCCCTTTGAAGAAAAGCCCCCAGAAGGATAATATCTGGCCCAACCACTCTCCGGCCATTCTGTTAAATCTCTTATTGCAAGGGAAGCACCAGCAAAAACAATAGATATGTCGAAAGATGTATTGGAGATAGATTCTCTATATAATTCCTCAAAATTTCTAAGCTGACTATCAAGAGTGAACAACAAGCCATTAAGAGTATTCAAATGATAAAAAAGGTCATATATAGGTGTATTTAATGGATTCATGGAATAACCTGTCTACCTAATACTATTCTGTACAACGGTGCGGATCACGCGCGGCTTTAAGCCGTCGCGTGCATCCGGCTTGTTCTGTAGTCTTCGTTACCTTCTCAATAGTCGGTCGTATGTGTACTTTTGCATAGAATAGTCATTCGGGTATTCGCGTTGAGCACGCGACTTAGCTCCCGAATTGCCTTGCGCGTTCATGTACTGCTTCGCGGAAAGCTGCTTGTCGTATGTATATTTCTGCATGGAGTAGTCAGTCGTGTATTCGGCCAACGCAATGCCCTTAACTTCTCTATCCGCGACGGTGCTCATGTATCGCTTTGCGGACAACTGCTTGTTAAAAGTGTACTTCTGCATAGAGTAATCTGTCGGATACTCCCGCAGAGCAATCTGCTTGACCTGCCGATCAGACACGGTTGCCATGTATCGTTTGGCGGAGATTTGCTTATCGTAAGTATACTTCTGCATCGCGTAGTCAGTCGGGTATTCCCGAACGGCGATGCTCTTCACGTCCTCATCTTTGACGGACTGCATATATCGGTACGCTGAGATCTGTTTGTTGTAGACGTACTGCTGCATGCGAGAGTCGTTGGGATACTCCCGTGCGGCGAACTCCCGAATCTGACTTTCGATTGACTGGGCGAATGTGACTCCTGAAAGACAGAGCACAAGAAACAGACTAAGAATGGCTTTTTTCATTTTTCTATCCTTTCCGCAGAACGCCGGGCATCACCTGGACCAAAAGCCGCCAGGCTTTTGGGATCAGAGTGAATGCCCTTGTTGGGCTGTCCTGTTCTTTAGTACATCGGATTTTGTTCTAAGCCCGAATGAATAACTTCTTTCTTAAGGACATATTTTATCAACATTTTTTTTACCAAATCGTGTATCCAAATAGGAGAATTTGGAGCTACATACACTCGATAAATTAGGGCGTTTAAATCTACTGGAACACTTTTCCCCGGCAGATTCTCCGGACTCATTACAATAGCTCTTAGTTCACGCTCATATTCGAAACTCTTTCTTTTATGAACAGCAAGGAAAAAGGTGTTATTCCACGGTATTTCTTGTTTCTCATAATCAACATACTTAACCTCACCTATGTAAACATTTTCATTAGAATTTGCGACCGAACCAATCATCCTTCCCACTGTCGATTGAATAGCTATTCCCTCTCCACTTTTAACATAAAGTTCCCACATGGCAACTGATTCATGATTACTCATGTGCCATGAAGATATGAAAAGGATGCTGCGACCCATTCTCATGACCTTTAAGTTGTGTTCACCTATTGCTCGTCTCTTTGCTGCCTCTTCAGTTGTCAGTGTCGAGGACCATGGTAAATCCCCACCTTAGGGGGAATCGGGACCACGGTTAT
>CAYUYB010000191.1:0-5757 GCA_964449025.1 uncultured Desulfobacteraceae bacterium | reverse complement strand
ATCTATGACCCATGGCGGGATAGACCTTATCCCCGCCATTGTATTTCTGGCAATAGGTAAGATGGAATAGATAAACAGGGCAAAAACGGCTGCTTCAAAACCGATTCCAAGAAAACTCATGGCAATAGCTATGACGGCCAGGGATGGGACAGTCTGTCCGAGTCCGACAATGTACATAATTACTCCGGAGAATCCTTTCAAACCGGGCCGGGTAAACAAGATACCGACACTCAGTCCAATGGTGCTAGCGATGGCCATACTTACCGTCACCATTTTAATATGTTGCCAAACAAGGCCGGCAGTGTAAAGGACCTCATTTGCATCGGATAAATATTCGATAAGACCGGTTCGATCAATAAATACGCCGCATGCCAGAAGAAGAATAATTAGCATTAGACGATAAAGGTGCCTCAAAGCCTTGTTCATGTCTTTTGTTCCCCTGCTATCCTTATACCTTTCGGGGTCAGTATTTTTTCAAGGCATGCCATCACACAATCAATGAATATGGCCAGTAGGGCTACTAAAATTGCTCCTGCCAGAATCATATCTTCATATGCCCGCGCTATGCCCTGCTGAATAAAGACACCCAGGCCACCTGCGCCGATATACGCGGCTATGGCGGCGATACCTATGTTCATTACCGCCGCATTTCTCAAACCCGCGATAATCACCGGCATGGCCAAGGGGATCTCAATCTTCTTCAGCCTTACCCACCTCCCCATGCCAAGTCCTCTGGCCGTTTCCACCAGTTCCGGAGGGATATTACTGATGCCGACATAGGTATTTCGAATGATAGGCAGCTGACTGTAAAGGACCAAAGCTATGACTGCCGGTACCTTCCCCAGACCGTACCCGGCAATCGCGAGCAGGGGTAACATAAGCCCAAACAGCGCTATCGATGGTATGGTCATGAACATATTGGCAATATTGATGATCCTCCGGGCAATCCTTTTATCATGGCTGATAATCACGCCTGTGGGTATTCCGATTATGGCGGCCAGAGAGATCGAAAAGGCCACAATGGATACATGGTCCCATGTAAGAGACCAGCATTTTTCAGCATTGTCCGTGATAAAGGCGATGACACTCATGCTATATTCCTGTTTAACTCTGGCGATCATCAAATATCTTTAAAACACGCCTCCGGATATCATCGTGGCTTATTACACCAGCAAGGTCTCCATTGTCATCTATCACGGGGAACTGTCTGATATTATGCATAAGCATATAAGACATTACATCCCTCAGGCTATCATTGAGCCTTATGAGGACCGGATACGCTGTGACCGCGTCTTTAACCTCCGTGCTCTTGTTTCTAAGGGCATCAATATCTATATGTCCCAAAGGCTTATTCCCTTGAACCACAATCATATCCTCAAGATCTTCAGGAGAAAAACTATTTAATGCGGTGAGACTGCTCATCGATCCTTTTATAGTATTCCCCGGTTTTCGTCTGATTGCTTCATAAGCCCTGTAAAGCCCCAGAGTCTTTACAGCCCTGTCGGTTCCGACAAAATCGGAAACAAACTGATCGGCCGGACGCGCCAATATCATCTCCGGGGTATCATATTGAATCAAGCGGCCTTGTTGAAAGATAGCAATCCTGTCACCCAGTTTTATGGCCTCTTGAATGTCGTGAGTAACAAAGGCTATAGTCTTTTTAAACTTTGACTGAATACCCAGAAACTCATCCTGGATACGTCCTCGGTTAACAGGATCAATCGCCCCGAAGGGCTCATCCATGAGTAGGATGTCCGGGTCCGCTGCCAGGCTTCGGGCCACACCAATTCTTTGCTGCTGCCCTCCTGAAAGCTCAGCCGGGTAACGATACCTGAAGACATCCGGTTCCAGACCCAGTATTGAAAGTAATTCATCAACTCGCTGGTTTATTCTGTCCTCCGTCCATCCCATTAACCGTGGCACTACGGCTATGTTTCCGTAAATAGTCATGTTTGGGAACAGTCCAATCTCCTGAATGGCGTATCCCATGGACTGCCGCAACTTTATGGGATTCCAGGCCATGATATCCTGACCGTTTATCAATATCTCTCCGCCGGTCAGTGAAAGCAGCCGGTTGGTGAGTCGAAGCAGTGTGGTCTTCCCACACCCCGATGGTCCTAAAAAGGCAACAAGTTCACCGGGGTTGATATTAAGGGTTACATCTTTTACGGCTGTAATGGCATCATGGCCCTGTCCGAATATCTTTGTAACAGCACTATATTGAATCATGATGATGTCTATACTTTTTAAAGATCAAACATCCAGATGCCTACCGTCATTATATGGATTATTGAATGGTCCTTATAGATCTTTACCCGATATGCCTCTAGCGATGCAGAGAGTCTCGGCCTTTATGATCAGGCCCTATTAGAACTAAAGGGCCGTTCAAAGAGATTCTAATTTAGCGGCTCTGAAAGGAATCAGGGATCAAAGAGCAGTTCCAATTTCATTATCTTCAGACACAACCTGTGATACCGCACATTCCAATCCGTTTAACGTGTTAATCCACAAAGATTTTCCCGAGATTGGCGGTTGTAAGGGGATCTTCCATATACATGCCCAGCCCTATGTTCTGGAGGGATTCCATGCCTCGCTCGTCATATATCGGCATCTCCACTTCAGGCGCATCATCGGGTGAAACCTCATCGGCGATCTCTGCAGCCTTTTCCAGTTTTTCGAATGAGAAGTCTATGAGGTATCTTAAAAAGGCAAAGGGGTGTCTCATCATGTGGAAGCCGTACTTTTTACAGAGGGCCTGACCCATTTTTGCGTCTTCATAGGCTCGATCGGTCAGTTTTTCCTCATGGGTGGTGCCGGCGCTCTGGAACGCGGGAAGATCAAGCATAAGGTTCAAATGAGTCATTAGGATGTTCAAAAGATTATGGCTGATGAGTCCATAATTGGGGTTATACTCGATTCGAGGATCAGCAATCGTGGGGTATCCAGCGTGAACACAGGTCACTCCCGGGTTAAGCAGTTGAGCCGTGCAGATACCGAAAAGGACTTCAGCGTGGGTCATGGATAAGACACCGTTATAACAGTAGGGGGCGCTAATACCTGCCATCGGCATTGCGGAGATGAACACCGGCAACCCTGCCTTGACCACTTTTACGAAATGTTCAGAAAAGTTTTCGTTTACCTCGAGAGGCGGACGGGTCAGGCAGAATACGATCATAATATTCTTTCTCTGTTTATAAATCTCAATAGCTTTTTGCAGGGCCGTGTCGGAGGTTACCGCGAAATAGATGGGTTTTGTGCAGTTTTCGTGCATGATGTTCATCTGAACCACTTCGTCTGTCAGTTTTATTCCTCTGCCCATGCCTCTGACTGACGGTGTCTCTTCGGCGAATTTTGCAATACGGATCGCATGATCAATAGTAGGTGTCAGTCCGCCTTCGCCTGCAACGTCGTCGTAAACATAGGGAGCGGTGCCGCCTATGAAAAAACTATTTAAGGGAACAAAGAAATCATCGGGCCCTGGAACGGTTTCCAGACACCGTTTAACAAGGTCCCTCATCAGATAGATCCTGCCTTCATACACAACTGCCAGCCCGTCCTTTTCAAACGTACGAAAGATATCTTGTATTTCAGGTTGCGTGCATCCTACCCCCAGGTTTTCAAGAATCCAGAGGCTGTCCTCGTGGACGCGCAAAAGCATATGCACGATGTCTTCGCCCAGCAAAGATCTGGTTATTGCAATCCGCTCTTTGTTCACATTCTTCTCCTTTTGTTTGTTTTGCTTTGAAGATGTTAGCCAAATATAGATTTAATCAACACCCTTGAAACCCCAGATAGTTATATATCTAAGACCTGTTGTGGATGAGATTTATATCGATTCAAAATATTTCAGTTGAAATTATATGCTATATAACCCCGTATGTCAATGTTTCCGGCAATGTATTTATATTATTTTAAATTTTAGTAGTGATTCAGGAAGGTTAGCTATAATGAAAGGATAAGGGGAATTGGTGAGGCTCACAGCGTCAGCCTGTGACACTTGATGATCTATGTCACCTCCAGGTCCTGGACATCAAGCATGTTGGTAAGTTTGGCGAGTGTGGAAGCGATTTGTTGGATATCCCTTTCCGATATCTTATTCAGGCCGTCAATAATCTTCCACTGTATAGGCGGAGGGGCATTTTCAGCGAGCAACTTGCCGCTTTTTGTCAGCTCCACCGTAATTATCCTCCTATCATCAGATATCCTTAATCTTTTTACCAACCCTTTTTGTTCCAGTCGGTCAATAATCCCTGTTACTGTGCTTGAATTAATCATTATATGCTTGGCGATTTGTGAAGGGGGCAGGGGACCGTTTTCGTTAAGGGAAAGCAGACAGTTAAGCTGGGCCGAGCTTATGTTGTAAATCTTGTTTAATTCTTTCGTATAAAGCTCCCCGGCTTGCATAAGTCGCCGGATGGAGTAGATTATGTCCTTTATATATCTCAAATGAAAATCGGAGGCCGGAGCTGATTGTCTGATATTGCTGGAGTGTTCCATAATCTGGTGCCGGTAAAAGGGTTGTTAACCAGGAAACATGAAACCATAATAGGTTAAAACCTCTTTTGCGTCAAATCAATAAAATACCTCATATCCGCGCATATTGTCCGGGTAAAGGAAGAGAGGCCTTAGGTTTAAGGGGCAGGGGGCAAAAGAACATTGAATTAATGCCTCTTCCGGTTTATCCTATAGGATAAACAGGGGAGTTTCATGAAGCGCTCAGATCAGTTGACAGCCGAAGGCGTGCTTTTTACGGATGAATATCAACTCACCATGGCCCAACTCTATTACCGGTTGGGATTACACGAGAGTCAGGCCCAATTTGACCACTTCTTCAGGAGTTATCCTGATTACGGGGCCCACAAGGCAGGTTATTGCGTAAACGCTGGATTTCAATATCTGTTGGATTGGATGAGAGCGGCGGTCTTCAGGAAAAAAGATATAAATTATCTTCGAACTCAGAAGGGGAGTGGGGGAAAGCGAATATTTGAAGAGGATTTTCTGAAATGGCTGAATAATTACGGGAATTTTGAAGGTATTACCATAAAAGCCATACCAGAGGGACGCGTAGTCCATAAGGATGTGCCTCTCACCGTTGTTCAGGGCCCTATCGCCATGGCACAGATCCTTGAAACACCCTTGCTCAACTTTTTAAATTATCAAATACTTATTGCGACCAAGGCGGCACGAATAAGGGAGAGCGCGGAAGGACAATCGGTTTTAGAGTTCGGGCTTCGGAGAGGCCATGAAAGAGGTACGAACGCCGGCATTAGGGCCGCACTAATCGGTGGAGCGGATTTCAGCTCAGCGGTAGGTATCTCCCATGTCCTGGGGTACCCCCCCAAGGGGACCCACGCTCACAGTATGGTGCAGGCGTTAATGGCGCTTGGAGAGGGCGAACTGGGCGCTTTCAGGGCTTACGCAGACGTGTATCCCGATGACTGTCTTCTCCTTGTTGATACCGTAAATACCCTTGAAAGCGGGATACCTAACGCCATTAAGGTATTCGAGGAATTGAGCCGCAAAGGGCATAAACCAGTCGGCATTCGTTTAGATTCGGGTGATCTGGCCTATCTGAGTATTCAAGCCGCGCGGATGTTGAATGAGGCGGGATTTTCGAATACCGTAATCGTACTTTCGAACCAACTTGACGAACTGGTAATCTGGCAGATAATAAGCCAGATCAGAGAGGGGGCTGCAAATTCTGGCGTGGATCCGGACTCGTTGATTAAGAGGCTTATTTTTGGAGTGGGTACGCGC
>CAYUYB010000190.1:0-5817 GCA_964449025.1 uncultured Desulfobacteraceae bacterium | reverse complement strand
AGCGGTTTTCGGACTTTTGGCCATCAGTTGGGATATAATGGCACAAACCGGTATGATATCCTTGGGACAGGCGCTTTTTTTCGGAATGGGCGCTTATTGTTCAGGATTGATGAATCATTATTTCGGGATTTCTCCTTTTATCACATTACCGGTCGCCGCCGTGTTAGGGGGATTAATCAGCACAATTTTACTTTTACCGGTAATAAGGCTCCGGGGCGTTTATTTTTCCATGGTAACCCTTATCCTGCCTCTGATGCTTGTTCGGGTGATCGAGGCCACCAAGATTTTCGGCGGCACGGAGGGACTAAGCGGAATGACTCCTTTGCCTTCCGTCTGGATCGAGATCTATTTGATTGTGGGAGCTCTTCTCGCGGCGCTTTTCGGCTTCAGAAGAATGCTGGCGTCCGATTACGGGTTGGTGCTCAGAGGCATCAGCGAGAATGACAGGTCAGTCATCAGCGCAGGTATCAATATATACTGGTATAAGGCCCAGGCACTCTTTATCTCAGCATCTATCGGCGCGTTTGCCGGCGCGTTTATGACGCACGTTTATATGTTCGTCGGGATGCCAGTGTTCGCGCTGGATTATTCAATACTCCCAATGGCTGCAGCGGTCGTAGGCGGTCCCGGGACTCTTGCCGGCGCAACGTTAGGCGCCTGTATCCTTATACCCTTGTCAGAGCTGTTACGGGGCATTGGCGGGCTGAGAATCGTACTTTACGGCATATTTCTAGTGCTGTTCATAGTTGCCTTGCCGGAGGGCATATTTCATTATATCCAACGGAAATACCAGCAGTTCGAAAGATGGTCAGAGGTAGAAAAATGAGTGTTGAGGCGCTGCTTCAAGTAGAAAACCTCCACAAATCATTTGGCGGGATTCAGGCCCTTACCAATGTGAATATGGAATTGGAAGAAGGCGAAGTCCTGGGGATCATCGGTCCTAATGGATCAGGTAAAACGACACTGGTCAACCTTATTACGCGCTTTCTAAAACCTTCGTCAGGCAAAATTTTCTTTAAAGGCCACCCAATCCACCATCTATCGCCATACAAGACGGTGAGGCTGGGAATTGCCAGAACCTTTCAAATGGCAAGGCCTTTTAACCAGTTGCCGGCATATAAGAATATAATCGTGCCCCTTTATTCCCCAAGAGTCAAAGATCTCTTAGGCGGGAAATACGGCGATAGAGATGCGGTCGCACTGGACCTTTTAGAAGAGGTGGGTTTTGAACGGGATGCCTTTGCAGCCTATAAAAACGCCGGCAGTCTGCCCCAGGGGTACCTTAAACGCCTGGAACTTGCGAAAGCTATCGCGCTTCAGCCGGAACTTATTATCTTTGACGAGCTGTTTTCCGGCCTGAGTCTCGCAGAAGTGACAAGCATCGTTCCAATTATAGAAAAGCTTCACCAACAGGGAATAGCAATCATGATGGTCGAACATAGGTTGAGAGAACTGTTTAGAATTACTGACAGAGTTATTGTAATGAATTACGGTCAAAAGATCGCAGACGGTACGCCGGAAGACGTGATGAAGGAAGAAGCAGTAAAAAAGGCATATCTTGGAAGTGAATAGGCCAGTGAGAACTATGCTCGAAATAGAGAATCTCATGATATTTTTTGAAAACGCGTTAGCGGTAAACGGGCTTAGCATAAGCATTCATGAAGGAGAGATCGTAGGCGTCATAGGCTCTAACAGCTCGGGAAAAACCACGTTGCTCAATACGATCTCCGGCCTGATTATAGATATGCGCACTAAGGAAAAAAGAAGGGGGGGTGAGCGGATTTCAATCTACGGGAAGGTGATATACCAGGGTGAAGACATAACCGAAACGACTCCGGAAACCCGTGTTAAAAAAGGCATTATTCTATCACGCGAACGCCACCCCGTGTTCGCTGAGAGCAGCGTCATCGAAAATCTGAAAATAGCCGGTTACCTCAGGAAAAAGAGCGAAATAGCCGAAATGATGGAGTATGTCTTCGAACTTTTCCCGCACTTAACCGATCTTAGAAATCGAAAGGCCGGTTTTTTGAGCGGCGGGGAGCAGCAAATGCTGGCTATCGCCATGGCTCTTATGGTCAGGCCCAGGCTCTTACTGCTGGACGAACCTCTGTTAGGATTAAGTCCTTCCATTCAAAAGGCCGTCGTGGAAGCAGTGGTTAATCTAAACAGGACTTCAGGGATTACGTTACTGATCTGCGAACAGTTCGCAAGACCCGTTCTTCCCATTATAGATCGAGGGTATGTGGTTGAAAACGGGATGCTTAACTTAACCGGCACCGGTAGAGAACTGATGGATAACCCGGAAATAAAGTCCGCTTATTTCGGGATATGACCAAGATGGAGAATATCGTATATAATATCTATTCAGCGTTTGAGAATATTGCCCGAAGAAAGGCCTCACATACTGCCGTCATATATCTGGGAAGTCGTTATAGCTATAAAGTCATAAGGGAATACGCCGAGAAATTTGCATCTTCCCTGGTCGGTATGGGGGTAAAGCCCGATGAAAGGGTAATTATTTATCTACCCAACTCCATTCAATGGGTGATCTGCTGGCTGGGAATCCAAAGGGCCGGAGCCATATGCGTCCCTATTACTCCCATATACACACCCCAGGATCTTTCTTACATCGCAAATGACAGCGGCGCGGAAACAATTATCTGCGCAGATACCAACTTCGGTTATGTGCGGAAAGTGCTTGCGGAGAGTAAATTAAAACGTGTAATCTTCGCGCGAATGGCAGATTTGCTTCCCTGGTACAAACGCTATTTCGGTCGCCTCTTCGATGTTGTTCCCAGAGGAAAAGTGACTCGGGATAACAAGACCTTCAGCGTCAGGTCTCTTCTTAGAAGATATAGAAATATTCATTTGCCCGATATAAAAAATCGAGATGACTCGGTCGCGGAGATTCTATATACAGGAGGAACCACCAAATTCCCCAAAGGCGTACCGATTACCCACAGGTTTTTTCTAGTATCGGCACTAGAACAGATAGGCTTAAGCGAGCCTCTTATACCTAGCGAAGAAAACCTGATCCTGGCCAACGTGCCACTTTTTCATATCCTGGGCCAGGCTTGCGGCCTGGCCGCGCTATTAAAGGGCGGTTCATTGTTGATCCAGCCCCGCATGAACATGGACGCAACTTTGGATGTTATCGGGCGATACAGAGTGCGCTCAATGATCGGTGTACCCGCATTATATAGAATGATTCTGGAACATAAAAGAGTCGATCAATATGATCTTAGTTCCGTGGATTTTTGGTATTGTGCCGGAGATGTCCTGCCGTTGGAGGTGAGCAATCGCTGGAAGGAAAAGTTCGGGAAGAGTATTTATCAGGGATACGGTGCCACCGAGACCTGCGGCGGCGTATCCATGTGCCCGGTTAACTTAGACAATAATCCCAGGAGTGTCGGGCAAATCCTCCCCTCAAAAAAAGTAAGAATTGTCGACCCTTTGCTATTGGAACCGGTGGAGCCAGGGAAGCCAGGTGAGCTGATTGTCCATTCCGAATTCATGGTTACTGAATATCTAAATAAGCCGGAGGAGACACGTTCTTCCTTCATTCGGCAAGACGGATTTACGTGGTACCGCACCTCCGATATTATGTCCATGGACGATGGCGGGAACCTCTATTTCATTGACAGGACTGTAGACACAATAAAGCACAAGGGATACAGGGTATCAGCGTCAGAAATCGAGGCGGTGCTTCAGGAACATCCGGCGGTAATCGGCACATGCGTTGTCGGAATACCGGATAAAAAAGTGGGTGAAAGGATTAAGGCCTATGTGGTGCTAAAAGATGACATAAAAGGCATTACAGGTTATGATCTAATCAAATGGTGCCGCAACAATATGGTCGCATACAAAGTCCCCCAGTCTATAGAATTCAGAGACATGCTGCCAAAATCCAAGGTAGGGAAATTACTCCGCCGAGAGATCAGGGATGAGGAGAGAAGAAGGGTGGAAAGATAGGGATATGAGGAGACAAAAACATGTGAATTTATGTAAAGACGATCCAGGAAATAAAATAGGGCATGGCTTAATTATATTTATGGCTTTTTTCGCGTTTATGACCCTGCACGTTCCAAGAGTCAAAACAATGGTCTATGCGGACGTTCTTGGTCAAGAGGCCGACATAGACGGAGAAAAGATCGGCACTTTAAAAGATCAATCCACTGATAAAAGGATTATGGTGTTCGAGGTTAATGGGGAAACCTTCACGATCCAGGAGCTGCTAAAGCGATATGATTTCTTTTTGATCATGTCAGGATATTCCGAGAAACACAGAGAGCGCGTAAGACTCGATGAATACCATGATAATTATATCCTTGAGTTGCTCTTGCTCCAGGAAGCCGCAAAGACAGGAATCCGGGTAGGGCGAGATGAAGTTGAGAAAGAGAAGAAGGTATACCTGACTAGGGCGGGCCTCACGGAGGAGACATTGTCAGGGAATCTGCTCAAGGCGGGGCTGACCATGGAGGACGCTGAGCGTTATTTCGAGGATCACCTTATTATAAAACGGCTTGGCAATAAAAAATTCGGCGATATGGTGCCGATCTCTGATGAGGAATCCCTGGAGTTCTATTCCAGCAACAACGAGTACTTTAATACTCCCGAAAAAATAACGGCAAGCCATATCCTGATATGCCACAAAGAGAGCCGGGGCTGTAAAAGCGATTTCACGAGGCAGAGGGCAAAAGAACGGGCTGAATATATACGAAAACTCGTCACACCCGATAACTTTTCAAGTCTGGCCAAACGGTACTCCATGGACCCAACAGGGGCGATCGGAGGTGCCTTGGGTGATATATATAGAGGCACGGCTGTACCTTCTTTTGAGGAAGCGGCTTTCAGGCTTGATACAGGGGAGATATCCGATGTTATCGAGTCGGACTTTGGGTATCATATAATATATGTAACTGGCAAACAAGAAGCACGCGCTGTAACATTTGAAGAGGCCAAGGAATCGATAAAGAGGGATATTAAAGAAGAACGCATCAGCTTGAAATTGCTCAACTATTCAAAGCAATTACGAAAAAGTGCCGATATAGAAAGATATGCCGTTGCGGGCGGGGAAGGAAAAGGATCGGCGACTAAGACACAAGCCCCGGTAGAGACCGTAAACGTCCTTTCATCCAGCCATACGCCCCCGACATTCAGGGACACGGGCGAAGATATCTGCACAAATGATGAAGGCCAACCCGTCGTTATTCTTTTCGGCTCCTCCAGGTGTTCACATTGCGAATGGATAGCAGAGACCTTTGATAGTACCGTAATGGAATATGTCAAGCTAGGACTTATCGAAGCTCATCACTATAATATGGATACTGACGACGACCTGATGACGCCGAACCTTGAGAACGTGATCCCCAAGAGATATCTGAAAATAATAGAGCAAGGGGACCCGGAAGGATATGTGCCCTATTTCAATTTCGGATGCAGCTATGACCGTATTGGTACGGGCTATGAGGGCCAGGATAATCTCTTTGCCGAGGAAATGGAGATGCGTAAGGTCTTAAACGCCCTGGTCAGATAATGAAATATGTCTTCTCTGACAACCCAATATTCACTGTTGATTTTTTGAGTTCTTTTATTTAGATTCAAACATTGAATATGCTAAACATGACGGCCGGCCAGATCGATAAAAAGATTCAAGGGCAATAGACTCAGCTGTTCAAAGACACTCCCGGTGAGATAAAAGACTACGTCAAATCCCTGATCCGGATGTTTGCTGATATTGGTGGCCTGATGTCGGAGTCTGTATCAATTTTTATAAAACACGGAGGTTACAATGATTATTATTGGAGAAAAAATAAA